>JALYQJ010000444.1 GCA_030855875.1 Acidobacteriota bacterium | reverse complement strand
ACGATAAAACCGCCGACTCCGAGAATCGGTTCAGCCATAAAAGCGGCGATTTCGCCGGTCGTCGTCGTTTCGATAACTTCTTTGACATCTTCGGCACACGCCAGACCGCAATTGGTCGGCGTTAAATGAAGCGGACAGCGATAACAATACGGAGCGCGGGCGTGAACGATTCCGGCAACCTGCGCCGGAATCGGTCGCCACGTCGAATGTCCGGTCGCCGACAGAGCGGTCGCGCTTCTGCCCGAATAACTGTGGCGCAAAACGACGATTTCTTGTCTGCCCGTCGCCAGTTTCGCCGCCATAATCGCCGTATCGTCGGCTTCCGTTCCCGAACTCGAAAAGAAGGATTTCTTCAAATCGCCCGGCGTGATTTCCGCCAGCTTTTCCGCCAAATCCGATTGATTCGGATTCGCGTAAAGCGCGGAAGTGTGTGCAATTTTATTGACCTGTTCGATAATCGCCGCGTTGATTGTCGGGTTCGCGTGTCCGACGCTGACCGTCAAAACGCCGCCGAAACAATCTAAATACTTATTGCCCGCGTCGTCCCAAACATATTCGCCTTCGCCGCGAACGAGCGCGACCGGCTCTTGATAATAAGTGGCGACCGCCGGAAAAAGAAATTCCTTGTGTTTCCGAACGGCTTCGGAAACGGTTGATTTTTGTTCTGCTTGATTCATAATTTTTATTTTGCGTATTCAATTACGTCGTCAAAGATTTGAATATTATCTCTCGAACTATGCAGGATGCGGTAGATTTCAACGCCGGATTCGGTTTGAAAATAAAAGATGTTGTAATTTTTAAAGGGAAACTGTCGAAGATTTGTGATTAGATCATTTCTCTCACGACCGATTTTAGGATTTCGGTAAAGAAACTCGCACTTTGCAGTAATTTTCCGAATCAAATTCGCGGCAATTTCTTCATCTTGTTCCGATAGATATTGCCACGTTTCTTTAATATCTTTAACTGCGAGAGGCGAAAACTTGAGAATCGGCTCGTCATTTTCCGTTTCTTTTACGAGATTCATCTTTTGCCTCCCGAATAAGTTTTTCGGCAAACTCATCCAATTCCGAAGCCTTTACTTCAACAAATTCTCCGTTCCGAATTTGCTCAACGCCGAGCATAATTTCCCGGCGCAGTTCGTCGCGGCGGATTTGTTTCAACATATCCTGCTCCTGAAGCAAACGCAGACTTTCACGAATTACTTCGCTGGCGGAGTTGTAAAGTCCTGATTTAACTTTTTCGTTGATTAAGTTTTCTAGTTCGGGCGTTAGCGAAATATTCATAATGCTAAAAAATCTCCTTGCCGAAAAGAATATTCAAACTGATAATCGGTGTCAATACATTGTTGCTGACCGCTATTACGCAAAACCGCGATTGTGCTGCCAAAACGCTTTTGCATTTGCAGACAGATCAACATATAGATTGCATTTTTCGTGACATTAATTTAAATTCTTACCAATTTACACAAATTCACTTAGTTTCAAAATCTGCCAAAAAGGAAATTTTTTCAATGACAAAATCATTTTTTTCGACCGCTTTCGCTTTTTTCAATTTAAAAACAAAAAGCGCGTTTCACATTTTCGCGCTGCTTTCATTATCGTTCGCTTCTTTTTTATTGACCGGAGCGCAAACCCCGACACCCGAACAAATGCCCAGAACTCCCGGAGCGCAGCCTTCGCCGACTCCGCGTTTCGCGCCCGCGCCGCAAACTACGCCGGAAGTGCCAGTTGCCGCGACGCAAAAAACGGGCGATCCGCTTAAATTATTTCAGTATCGCTCAATCGGACCGCATCGCGGCGGGCGCGTCGCGGCGGTTGCCGGAATTCCTTCGCAGCCGAATGTCTATTATTTCGGCGCAACCGGCGGCGGCGTTTGGAAAACAATTGACGCGGGCGTGAACTGGGAGCCGATTTCCGACAATTATTTTAAGACCGGCTCGGTCGGCGCGATTGCCGTCGCCGAATCGGACCCGAACGTGATTTACGTCGGAATGGGCGAAGAAACCGTGCGCGGCAACGTCTCGCACGGCGACGGAATGTATAAATCAACCGATGCCGGAAAAACCTGGAAATTTATCGGTTTAGGCGATACGCGCCAAATCTCGCGCGTTCGCGTTCATCCGAAAAACCCGGATGTCGCTTACGTTGCGGCAATTGGACACCTTTGGGGCGCGAACGAAGAACGCGGCGTTTTTCGCACCAAAGACGGCGGCAAAACGTGGCAAAAAATTCTTTTCCGCGACGATAAAACCGGCGCGATTGATTTGATTTTCGATCCGTCGAACGCAAACGTGATGTATGCCGCGATGTGGCAAATAAAGCGAACGCCGTGGGGTTTTGAATCGGGCGGCGCGGGCAGTTCGATGTATAAAACGATGGACGGCGGCGACACCTGGACGGAAATCTCCCGCAACAAAGGTTTGCCTGTCGGAGTTTTAGGCAAAATCGGCATCACCGTTTCGCCGGTCAACACGAATCGCGTTTGGGCGATGATCGAAGCCAAAGAAGGCGGACTTTATCGTTCGGACGACGGCGGCGAAAACTGGCAGCGCGTGAGCAACAATCCGCAGACGATACAGCGTCCGTGGTATTACTTTCGCGTTTACGCCGACACGCAAAATGCGGATACGGTTTACGTTTTAAACGTCGCGTTTCATAAATCG
>JALYQJ010000425.1 GCA_030855875.1 Acidobacteriota bacterium | reverse complement strand
CAACAAACCGAAATCGCTTCGGGAAATCAGCCGATTGAACTAAACGAAGAAGATGCGGAGTTTACGCGAATTGAAGAAACGATCCGCGAATCGAAAAAAGCCGAGTTGGAGTCAACCGTCGGAAAAGCCCCTGAAACACAGCAACAAGAATACGCGCAAATGTTTAAGGGCTTTTTAAGTCTGGCGGCTCCGCTCGTCGTTCTCGGCTTTATCGCGTTTCTGTGGGGCGCATTTTTCTTTCCGGCGGCGTGTGCTGTCGCTGGCTACACGCGCTCTTTTACCGCGACGATCAATCCGCTCGTCGGACTGGACACGATAAAAAGACTCGGTTTTGATTACGTCAAAATATTGCTGATGAGTTTGTCAATCGTCGTGATGTCGGCGATTGTCGGGGCGATTTTGAGCATTATCTTTTCGCCGCTTGATTTGCCGACGGTCGGAAATATTCCCGCGAAAATTATCGGAAGCGTTTTTACATTTTACTTTTCAATCGTATTTTCCTGCATTTTGGGTTTCGCGCTGTTTAAAAATTCCGACAAACTGAAATTGTATCGCCGCTAAATATTTTCCTTTCAAAAAATTTAAATTTTATATTCCCATTGTTAAAGAATCGCACGTTTGTTAAGCGCGCGATTCTTTTTTATAATCGAAAGTTTGATTAAAGATATAATTTTAATATTTACAAACAAGGAATTATAAGAAAAGATTTTGCGTTTTGATGCGGATTAAGTAAAAATCCAAAATCCAAAATCCAAAATCCAAAATCCGAATATGGCATTTTTTTGGCGGAGAAAAAAGGACGAAGACAAATTTTCAACCTCGATTTTAGGGTTGGATAAATCGCTCGAAGAGTTAAAAGCGCAGGAAGAAGCGGTCGAAAAGGAAATCGGTGTGCGTTTTTACAACGCAATCGAGAAAACGCGCTATTCGATCAACAACAAACTCGACACGATTTTTGAAAACCGCAAACAAATTGACGAAGCGTTTCTCGACGAACTCGAAGAAATGCTGATCTCGACCGACATCGGCGTGGCGACGACTTTACAAATTTTGGACGCGGTGCGGCGCGGCGTGTCAAGACAGGAAATCAACGATTTGCAGGCGTTAAAAGCCGCGATGAAAAAGGAATTGCTGACGATTCTGCATTATTCCGAAGAACGCGGTGTGGCGGACGAAACGAAATATGATTTAGCCATCAAACCGTATGTTTTGATGGTCGTCGGTGTCAACGGTGTCGGCAAAACGACGACTATCGGCAAACTCGCGCAAAGAATCAAAAACGAAGGTCACGAAATTTTAATCTGCGCCGCCGACACTTTCCGCGCTGCCGCCAGCGAACAATTGGAAATATGGTCGCAACGCGCCGGAGTTCCGCTCATTCAACAAAAACAGGGAACCGATCCGGCGGCGGTTTTATTCGATTCACTAAAAGCGGCAAAAGCGAGAAACGCCGACGTTTTGATCGTTGACACCGCCGGACGGCTTCATAATAAAGCGCATTTGATGGCGGAACTCGAAAAAATGAAACGCATCGCCGGACGCGAAGTCGAAAGCGCACCGCACGAAACGCTTTTAGTAATTGATGCCGTCACCGGACAAAACGGACTCGAACAAGCCCGTCAATTTATGAAAGCCGCCGACGTGACCGGAATCGTTTTAACCAAACTCGACGGCACGGCAAAAGGCGGCATCGCCGTCGCTATCGTCAAAGAATTAAATCTTCCGATCCGCTACGTCGGCATCGGCGAACAGGTTGACGATTTGATGGTTTTCGACGCGGAAAGTTATGTCAACGGATTATTTAATTGATGATTAAAATAAAGGAAAAATCTAACAACAAAGTCATATTAATAGTCGAAAATGAACCGATTAAATCTGAAACTTTTGCAGAAAAAAATGACTTTAATTTAGATGGAAAATATTATGAGTTATTCATTAAAAGAAATAACATCATAGAAAAAATTGGAAAATATAGTTTGGCTGATTTTCCTCCTCTGTATTTTTTAAGTTTTCCTTTAAGTATTGACTGGGTAAGTGACGGAATAAAACCAAGAATATGGTTTATGGCTGATGAAAGCTCAAAGAGTAATAAGGAAAAGAGTTTTGAAATTTCACTTGATTTTTCACCGCGTTTGATAGAGTGGCAACGAAATTACACTTTTACTCAGTATTATAGAGAACTAAGAAAAATAATTTCAAGTTACAAGGCGCAGAAGATTGTACTTCATGATAGGAGTGGGGGCGTAGAATATGGCTTTCAAATTGTTCAAAAGGGAAAAATTTCAGCAGATTTACCCTTAGCAAAAATCGCATCTGATTTTATTGAAATTGTAAGAGAATTTCATTATCAAGTTGAGCAGAGCATTTTAGCATTTGGTCAAAGTAGACTTATCAATATTCTTTTCCATTTTCCTAAAGAATTAAAAATATCCTGTGAACAGTATCTTGTTTATTTTGCTGCTTTTTTAGAGGGTTTAGATATAAATGCAAATTCTAGCTTGAAAGAAGAAGCAGGAAAAATTCTTTTCTCTGTTACGCCAAGCGATGATGTTGAAGCATTATACAAAATTCGTGAAGCACTTGCCGTTTATCTAAATTTGCCATCTAGTACGGTTCTGTATAATGACAGTTTTCAATCAATGCAATTGAAACAGCAAGTTGAAAATCTACAACATTCGCAAAGAATGGTAGAAATGGAGATGCGCTCTGCTCAATACGCGCTCCGTTTGGCTCAACAAAATATTGAAAATCAGGACAACCTAATCACTCAGCAAAATTCATTTATTGATAATCAAAATAAAATTATTGAGAAAATTACGAGCAAATCAGTAATGATTGATTCGCTTGAAAACAAAGAAGAACTTGAGAAATTTTGCGAGGGGTTTGAGGTCGGAAAGAGCGAATTTCTCATAAAACACTTCGGTTTCCATTTAAATCCGGCAACTGTTTTGAAAAACGCGGGCAGAAAGATTCTTGGAAAGGTAGAAAGTAATTCCATTTTGGGTTTGGATGAGGAGACAAACAAAGAAAATTAGTAGAAAGCAGAAATGGAAAATCATTAAAATTAGATAATGAACAAGGAACAGCAGCGAACAAAGAACGAACCAGAAACAACTCCCAAGCTAAAGTATACGCTGGAAGAATTATTGGAAAATATCAACGAAGAAAATTTACACGCCGAAACAGATTTCGGTAAACCTGTAGGCAAAGAAATCGTTGACTACGAAGTTTAGAACTTAAGGAAATTTCTGCGAATGAATTCTGATGAAATAATTAATCTGGCTAACAAAGTTTATGAAGGGCTTTCCGCGCAAGATGTTGACGAAATAGAAAAAATTGCTCTTGACCGTTCAAATTTTTTCGGTGGAAGAAGTCCTGAAGATTTAGTTTTGAGTGACGAAGAATTTGATATACAAATGACGCGCCGCGCTCTGGAATTAGCGGCAAAAGGCATCGGGCAAGTAAGTCCGAGTCCGCTGGTCGGCTGCGTGATTGTCGGCGAAAACGGCGATATTGTCGGCGAGGGAACTTACATTTACGAACATTTAATTCACGCCGAAGTTATCGCGCTGAATCAGGCGGGCGAATTGGCGAAGGGCGCGACGGCGTATGTTTCGCTCGAACCGCACGCGCATCAGGGGAGAACGAAACCCTGCACCGAAGCGTTGATGAATGCCGGAATTGTAAGAGTTGTCGCGCCGATTGAAGACCCGAATCCGTTGGTTTCGGGAAAAGGCTTTGCGGCGTTGCGCGAAAACGGAATCGAGGTCGTGACGGGAATTTTGCGCGATGACGCGGCTCGACTGAACGAAAAATTTTGTCATTGGCATAAAACAAACAGACCGTTTGTGCATTTGAAAATGGCGATTTCGCTCGACGGTCGGATTGCGACGCGCACGGGCGATTCGCGCTGGATTACCGGCGAAGAATCGCGCGAAAAATCGCACGAACTCCGGCACGAATACGACGCGATTATGGTAGGGGCGAACACGGTCGCGGTTGATAATCCGGGTTTGACCGACAGAAGCGGAAAGAAACGAAGGCGTAAACTAATTCGCGTCGTTTTGGATAATTCGCTGAAAATCTCGACGAACGCGCAGCTTGTTTATACGGCGAAAGACACGCCGACGATTATATTTACCGACAGCCGCGACGCGGAAAAGATCGCCGATTTAAAATCTGAAGGCGTTGAAGTCGTGCAGATTGCCGAAGGCGGCAGAAATTTGCAGGGCGTTTTGCGCGAACTCGGCAAATGCGACGTTCAGAGCATTTTAGTAGAAGGCGGAACGATGCTTGCGGGCGCGTTTTACGACGCGAAGCTGATTGATAAAGTTTCTTTTTTCATCGCTCCAATCGTCATCGGCGGCAAAGACGCGCCGACGGCAATCGGCGGACAAGGTTCGCAGCTTCTTTCGACGGCGATGCGTCTGCGCGACGTGGAGATCACAAAACACGGCGAAGATGTCGAAATAACGGGTTATCCGCGCCGCGATGAATAAATTCAAGATTCAAGATTCAAGATTCAAGATTCAAAAGCCGGTTTACGCAAAAAAATCATTCGGGCAGAATTTTCTCGTTGACGGCAATTATATTGACAAAATAATCTCCGCGCTCGATCCGCAAGCGGGCGAAACTATCATCGAAATCGGCGCAGGTCGCGGCGCATTGACGGAAAAATTAATCGAATCGGGCGCAAATGTGATTGCCATCGAACTCGAACGCGATATGATCGCCGTTTTGCACGAACAATTTTCCGGTAAAGAAAACTTTCAACTCGTCGAATCGGACGCGCTCAAAATTGATTTTCACGAACTGGTTAAATTAGAAAACCAAAAATCGAAAATCAAACTCGTCGCCAATCTCCCGTATTATCTTTCAACCGCGATTCTGCAAAAACTTATCGGGCAAAGAGATGTTTTTAGTGAAATGATTTTGATGTTTCAGCGCGAAGTCGTCGAACGAATGACAGCACAGGTCGGAAATTCGGAGCGCGGTTTTTTGTCGGTTTTGGTGCAGGCGTATCTGGAAACGCAGATTCTGTTCGACGTTCCGCCGTCGGCGTTTCGTCCCTCGCCGAAAGTCAACAGCGCAGTCGTTCGTCTAAAGCCGAAAGCTGATTCTGATATAAAAAACGAATCGCTTTTTCGAGAACTTATCAGTGCGGCGTTCTTGCAAAAGCGCAAAACGATTTTTAATAATTTAAAAAATGCCGCGCCTGATTTGCGCGAAAAAATCGGCGATTTGCAGCAGCTTTTGGTAAATTGCCGCATCGCGCCAAACCGCCGCGCCGAAACTTTGACGATTGAAGAATGGCGATGTCTTTGTAATTTTTTATGAAAGCGGAAAAGTTGATTTATAACACAAAAGTAATCGGTGCGGAAGTTGACGCGCAAACGAGATGCGCTCATTATCACAGCGAACTCGATATCATCGCCATTAAATTTAAATGCTGCGAACAGTATTTTCCGTGTTATGAGTGTCACGCCGAATGCGTCCGACATCCGGCAGCGGTTTGGTCTGTAAAAGAATTCGATACGTCCGCGATTTTGTGCGGCGGATGCGGTTTCCAATTGACTGTTAATGAATATCTAAAGTGCGATTCGGTTTGTCCGCGATGCCAAAGCAAATTTAATCCGAATTGCGCCCGTCATTACCATCTTTATTTTGAAAAGAGTTGAACTGCGAACGAATAAGTTGTAAAAAAGTATCTTAAATCAAAGTCAAAAATTCGTCGGTAAAACTTAAATTTAATTCGCTCGAAAAATATCAAACTACAAATTATTATGGAAATGGCAGGCGTTAACCTTGCGATAAACGTCTTGATTGCGGATTTCTTACGGCTTAAAACGCGCCTATTCTCCGAGCGGTTTCTTCTTTGGAAATGAATTCGCATAGTTTTTTATTCGTGAAAATCTGTGATTAAATATAGCTCCGTTTTAAACCAATTAGATTATGAAAATAGCAGTAATTATCGTTCGCACATTAATCGGATTGATATTCTTAATTGCATCAATAACCTACTTTCTAAATCTCGCGCCGCCGCCGGCGGAATCTGCCGGAAACACGAAAGTTTTTATGGACGGATTGGCGGCTTCAAAATACATAATGCCGGTTGCGAAAGTGTTTGAACTTCTATGCGGTCTGGCGTTTGTTTCGGGCAGATTCGTTCCGCTGGCGACGGTCGTGATTTTTCCGATTATTTTGAACATTCTGTTGATTAATGCTCTTCATCTGCCCGAAGGTCTGCCTGTTGGAATAGCACTTTTTGTCGGGATTTTATTTCTGGCGTATGCTCATCGGGAGAGTTTTAATCCGTTGCTAACGGCAAAATATGAAATATAATTCAATCGAAACATTCGTGCCTTCGGGCGGCGACTTTCAAGCGTCGAAACAACTTTTTGCAGAACTCGGATTCAACATCGTTTGGGAAAGCGATGATTATATCGGGTTTGATAATAACGGCTGCAAATTCATTCTCCAAAATTATAATGACAAACATTTCGCCGAAAATTTGATGTTGCGCGTAACGATTGATGATTTAGACAAGTTCTGGCGGGAAATCAGCGAAAAAAAATTGCCTGAAAAGTTTGGCGTAAAATTGCGTGAACCGACTAATTTTCCTCACGGAAGAGAAGTTGTTATGATTGACATTGCCGGAGTCTGTTGGCACTTTGTTAAAGGCGATTGACTAATCAATTTGAAAAAAATATTTTAATTTCGGACGAACAGTTTCGGAAATTATCATTTATCACCGACACGCGAAATGGTTTAATATCGGATATTCTATATGTTTGATAAAACCAAAGTCAGAAAATTTATGTTCTTCTCGCTGGGCATCGCCATCTCGTTGAGCATTCTTCACATTTTACAACAATGGTTTGGAAGTAATAATTGATTCGACTAAAGTGAAGCATTTAATTAACGAGCGGGAAATGGATATACATTCAAAAAGCACATTTTTGTCAGAGTTTCAGCCGAAAAATCTGGCGAGACATCTGCAAAAAAACGATTGGATTTTTGCTGAATATTACGAAAAACCTGAGCAGAGAACCGATAAAAAATCATATCGCGCCTTTTTGTTTCGCAGCAAAGACCGCACGGTTTTCGGGGTTAAAGAATTTTGGGACGAGCCTTCGATTGATTTTCGGAAACTGGCGAACCGCGTCGTGTCCGAAAAAGAATTTCGTGACAATTTGATTTCCGATGATGAAGATTTACGGAAAATATGGAAAAGGCATTAGAAAATTTTCAAATGAAAACTTCTACAATTGAAAATCCTGCTAAATTTAAGCCGACTTTGCCGATTCGCAAAGTCGGCTTTTTCATTGTAAAATTTTTATTATGACTGAAGAAACAAAAGACGAAAACGAAATCAATCATACGGCGGAGAATCTCAAATCAGTCGGGCAGATGATTGTCGGCGAACTCGAAGCTATCGGCGGTATTCTAACCGGCGATCCGGTGTCGCGCGCCGAAGGCGAATTTAATGTTGACAGCGGAATTCTGCATCAGCAAGCCAATAAAAATTTAACGACGGACGAAGAAGCCGAAGAAGATAAAAAGCCTGAAAACTAATACCATTCCGTCTGCAAAATGCACGAAAGTTTAAAAATATAATTATTATTTTACTGGTTTCGCTGCTTTAGAAACGGACAACAAATTCAAAAAATCCAAATGACAAAAAAAATATTTATCGCCGGTTCGGGCGGAATCGGTGAAGCCGCCGCGCTGCTTTTGCGCGAATGGTGCGAATTTGAAACGGAAATATTTCTCGGAGATGTGAGCGCGGAAAATTTGCAAAAGGCGAAGGAATTGGTTTTGCGAAATTCCGCCAAAACATCGAAAATCGCAACCGTATTGATGGCGAAGGAAGGCTCGAACGAAGCGATGAACGCGGCGTTCGAGAATTGCGGCGTTTTGCTCGACTGTTCGCCCGGAGCGCAGGCACCGCGAATGGCGCGTTATGCCGTAGATTTCAAAATGCACTACGCCAATCTGACCGAATATGTCGCCGAAACCGACGAGATTATGACGCTCGCAAAGGATGCGGAAACCGGATTTATACTGCAAACCGGACTCGCGCCGGGTTTTATTAATGTTTTGGCGATGTCTCTTTATAAAAAATTCGTCGAAAATTACGAAAACGAATCAATCGAAAAGATCGGTATGAAGGTCGGTGCATTGACGGCACACGCGCATCGCCCGCATTTTTACGGCTTTACGTGGTCGCCGATTGGCGTGGCGACCGAATATATCAAGCCTTCGCGTGTGCTGCGCGATTCTGAAATCCGGCAGATTCCCGCGCTTTCAGACCGCGAAACAATCGTTATCGGCGGCAGAACTTACGAAGCAGATTTGACGAGCGGCGGAGCGGCGGATTTGCCCGATTATTTTCGTCACAAAGCAAAAAGTCTGGATTACAAAACGCTGCGCCACGTCGGGCATTACGAATGGGTCGAAACGGTGATCGAAAAATTAGCCGGTGAAGAAAATATTCTGAATAAATACGAACACGAAGATTTGCCGAACAAATTGCTCAACGCATTTTTAAGCGAAGTTCCCGCCGTCGAAGACGATTTCGTGCTTGTTCACGCCTCGGTTGACGGTTTCGATAAACAGGGAATTCGGCGAATGCTCGAAAAAGCATATTTCGTCGAGCCTTTGGAAATCAACGGGCATTTTTTGCGGGCGATTCAAACGACGACCGCCGCGCCGCTTTGCGAATCGGCGATGCTTTTGCTCAACGGTAATTACAAAGGCGTTATTTTACAAAGCCAAATCGAACCCGAAATGTTCTTAAACGGAGAATTTGTCCGCCGAATTTATCAAACAAATCAAAAATTGTGATGTTGAGAATCGTTTGTCTTTCCGATACGCACAATTTTCATAATCAAATAACCGTTCCCGAAGGCGACGTTTTGATTCACGCCGGCGACGCGACAAATCGAGGAACGCAATTTGAAGTTGAGGATTTTTTACGATGGTTTTCCGGCTTGCCTCATAAATACAAAATTTTTGTTGCAGGAAATCACGATTGGCTTTATGAAACAAATGAAAGATTTGCCAGACTTTTAACCGCCAAATTTAATATCAAATATCTGCAAGATTCTTCAATCGAAATTAAAGGTTTGAAAATATACGGAAGTCCGTGGCAGCCTCGTTTTTATGATTGGGCGTTTAATTTGATGCGCGGCGCGGAAATAGCGGAAAAGTGGAAATTGATTCCGAAAGATACGGATATTTTAATCACGCACGGTCCGCCGCACGAAATTTTAGATTTAACACCGAACGGCGATCCGGCAGGCTGCGAGGAATTGCGAAAAACCGTCGAAGAAGTTAAACCGAAAGTTCATATTTTCGGTCACATTCACAGCGGTTACGGAATAATCGAAAAATTCGGCGTGAAATTTATAAACGCATCAAACTGCGATGAGTCCTACTCGCCGGTAAATATTCCGGTTGTTTTTGATATTTAACAAAAACAAAAAATCCGCCGACAAATATTAATTTGTCGGCGGATTTTTTTCCAAAACAACACAATTAAGGAACAAAACTATTGGGAACCGAACGGTCGCCCGCTTGTCCGAATGTCTGAATCAATGTTCCCGATGTTGACCTTTGGGCAAACCAGGTGTTTGTCGAAGGTCTGAACACGGCTGCATCAGTTTTGCCGTCGCCGTCATAATCGCCCGGCGACGGAATGTCGCCTGCCGCTCCGAACGGGAATGAATAGAAACTCGCATTCTCGCTTCTCAAAACAAACCATTCGTTGGTTGAAGGTCGGAAAAAAGCGACATCCGTTTTGCCGTCTCCGGTATAATCGCCCGGCACGGGTTTGTCCGTGCTGTTGCCGAATTGGTAAACGACGATTCCCAAGTTGCTTCTGAGCAGCCACCATTGACCTTGCGACGGACGATAGATTGACAGATCGGCTTTTGCGTCGCCATCGTAGTCAGCCGCAACCGGAATATCTCCCGCCGCTCCGAATGTCTGAATTGTTGTGCCGCCCGAAGAGCGGAGAATAAACCAGGTTTGCGTTGACGGACGATAAACCGCCGCATCAGCCTTGCCGTCGCCGTCGTAATCAGCCGGAACGGGAATGTCGCCCGCCGCTCCGAAGGGAAACGAATAGAAACTCGAATCCTCGCTTCTGAGGACAAACCACTCATTGGTCGAAGGTCTGAACAGAGCGATGTCGGTTTTGCCGT
>JALYQJ010000475.1 GCA_030855875.1 Acidobacteriota bacterium | reverse complement strand
TTGAAGCCGCCGAGTCGGTTGTCATTCGTCATTCGTCCTTCGCCAATAATTCGGTAAGCGATAAAGAACAAAGGACAAAGGACGAAGAACTATTGACGATTGACGTTCTAAACGGCATCGCGTCGCTCATCGAAAACAGTTTGCTGGTGCAGACGGAAACGAAAGACGGCGAATCGCGTTTTCGATTTTTGGAAGTCGTCCGCGAATACGCAATTGAACGCTGGAGATGAGCGGCAAGAATGGAATAATTAAAAAAAATCACGCCGCGTTTTTTCTCGCTTTGACGAACGAGGCGGAAGCCGAAACTTTTGGTAAACAAAGTGCGGAATGGCTCAATCGGCTCGAAGCAGAACACGATAATCTTCGCGCCGCGCTTGTTTGGTCATTTGAGAAAGACACGAAAATCGCCGCCAATCTTGCCGGAGCATTGCGAAATTTCTGGATTTTGCACAATCATCTCGCCGAAGGACGCGGTTGGTTGGAAAAGACTTTAAACCTAAACCAAAACACGCCGCAAGACGTGCATTTCAAACTTCTCAACGGGCTTGGTCATACGGCGGGTTACCAGGGCGATCTGGAAACTGCGCGAAAGGCGCACGAAGAAGGCTTGAAGGCGGGCGCGGCGGTGAATGATTTACGGCAAATCGCACTTTCTTATCGAGGCTTAGGATTTGTAGCGAAATGGAAGGGCGACATCGCCGAAGCGCGAAAATTTATCGAAAAAGGTTTGGCGTGCAGCCGACAAATAAACGAAAAAAACGGAATCGCTGTTTCGCTCAACGCGCTCGGAGATTTAGCCCGCGTCGAAGAAGATTATGCGGCGGCGCGCCCGTTGTTTGAAGAATCGCTGTCAATTTGCCGACAGATAGGCAACACACAGGGCGTTGTCGGCAGTCTCAACAATCTCGGCGCGATAACCTTCGGCGAAGGCGATTACGCGGCGGCTTGCGCGTATTATGAAGAAGCTCTGTCAACAGTTTGCCGACTCGGAGAAAAAATCTCGCTTTCATACTCGCTCGACGGTTTTGCCGCTCTCGCCGTCAAACGCGGCGACGCAGCGCAGGCGGCTCAATTAGCTGGAGCGGCTGAACATCTACGCAGTTTATTTGGTTTTGAAACCGAACCCGCCGAACGCCGCTTTCGTGACGCTTATTTCGCCGAATTACGTTCCGGTTCGGACGAAAAAATATTCACCGAAAACTACCGGCAAGGACGAACAATGCAAATCGAAAAAGCCGTCGAAACGGCTCTCGAATTCGTCAATAATGTGCATCTGGAATAAAGCGGCTATTTTCTCATCCCAAATTCAAATTATTTTTTTATTTCTCACTTTCTAGCAACTCCTTCGCTTTCAAAAGACTTTGCCGGTGTTCTTCGCTGACTTGCGGATACTGCAAATTCATTGATTCCAATTTATTAACGATAATTTCCGAAACCGCCGTGCGCGTAAACCATTTTTTGTCGGCGGGAATGACATACCACGGCGCGTTTTTAGTCGAAGTCGCTTCGATAGCTTCTTTGTAACACTTCATATAATCACTCCAAAAAGCGCGTTCTTTAGCATCGGTGGCGGAAAATTTCCAGTTTTTTTCCGGCGTTTCGATTCTCGCCAAAAAGCGTTCTTTTTGCTCTTCTTTGGAAACATTGAGAAAAAATTTCAAAATGTGAAGCCCGTTTTCTGCCAGATACGTTTCGTAATTACGAATTTGTCCGAAACGCTCTTTCCAGATGTTTTTATCGTTTTTTACATCTTCGGGCAACGATTGAGTCTGTAAAATTTCCGGGTGAACGCGCACGATCAAAACTTCTTCGTAATAAGAACGGTTGAAAATGCCGATGCGTCCGCGTTCCGGCGTGTTTTTCGCACAACGCCACAAAAAATCGTGGTCTAATTCTTCCGACGAAGGCTGTTTGAACGAGAAAACCTGAACGCCTTGCGGATTCAGCCCGGACATTACGTGCTTAATTGTGCCGTCTTTGCCCGCCGCATCCATCGCCTGAAAAATTATCAGCAGCGCGTGTTTATTCTGGGCGTAAAGCACATCTTGAAGTTCGGTCAGACGCTTGACGTTTATCTCCAAATCTTTCTTCGCTTCGTTTTTGTCTTTATAATCGCCTGAAAAATCGGTTTTGTGTTTATTCAAATTCAGCTTTTCGCCTTCGGGAATCAGAAATTGATTGTAATTCATAATTTTACTCGAATAATTAACTTATATGGTTTTCACTTAAAGAGTTTGCAATAAGCGCGTCTAACAAACTAAAGTGTGTTGAACTTTGGCGGCAGAAACAAATTCTTCCTCTTAATGCACAATTTCTAATTGAAAAGCATATTAGTTTACTACAAATTTGATTAAACAAGTGGGCTAAAGTTTTGAAAAATTCAGCAAAGAAACGGAGCGCATATTTTAGTTCATAAATCGCTACCTTCACCTTTTTGTTACAGATTACTAACATCCCAAACGTATGTATCGGATATGCTGGTTAGAAGATGTTTGCCGTCAGGGGTGAATATTATAGTGCTTATGTTCGACCGAAATGGATCGCTGCGTTTCTCCTTGAGCGGCGGATGCGATACCTTTCCAACTTGCTTTCCGCTGGCAATGTCGTAAATTGCAACGTGTGCTTGTTCTGTATTATCCCAAGTTCCTTTCTTCACCGTTTTGTAAGTTGCCGCAACCAATCGGCTGTCCGGTGAGACTGCGATCTGTGCGGTTGCCGGAATTGTTGTTTGTCCATTAACCGGAACTACAATTTGACCGACTTTACGAAAACTTTTCATATCGTAGATTAACAAATAGTAATTCTCTTGAACTCCGCCGCCGTATGCCATATAACCATCAGCCGCATTAGTAATCAAAAATTTGCCGTCGGGCGTAAATCTTTGTTCGCTCCAAAAATAAAGCGGCGCGGAATCTATTTCCCGCACAATTTGTTCGGGTTTGGCAGTGTTTCTAAAAATTATTTTATCGTTGCTGTCCAAAGAATAAGCCATCAGCTTACCGTCAGGCGAGATTTTGATACCCGATCCGCGAATTGTATTATTTCTCACTCTGTTATTGGGATCGAGAGGATAGATACGCCCGATAACTTCTGTCTGGCAATTCGTTAAATCTATTTTGGTTAAGATGCTTCCGAGATATTTATTCTCATCGTCAACTGTCCCAAAAGCCGTGTTGCTATCAACAAATGCCGGAGAGTATACGCTTTTTTTGATATTGAGACACAGTTTGGTTTCGCCAGTTTGATAATCCCAAATTTTTGACTCATTGCCGAACGGTCGCGCCTTTGTTCTTTCTTTATAGATGATCTTTTTAGTTCCCGGAGTAAATCGTGTGGTGGACGGATCCTGAATTCCTAATCGTGCTACCTCGCGCCCGCTCTCGCGTTCGACAACTCGAAAAACGTCATCATGCACCGGTGGTTGATTGGCATAACCGGGACTGCCGTCAAGCGGAATTGTATAGGTTCGCATCGGCACTCTGGTTTGATAAAACAGAAGTAGCTTTCCATCACCGGAAATATCCGCCAATTGATTTTGCTTATATACTGTAACTGGTTTTATTTCCTTCAAGTTTATACCGCCGGTATTATCTCCTCTGGTTTGTGCAGGAGAAACATACTGTTCGCTTATTGCTAAAAATACCAGTAGTAATAATAGTAATTTCCTTGCTGAGCAAATAACTCCAGATGTTGAAATCAATGACTTAGCGTTATCAAAACTAAACATAGCTTTTATTCATACGAATGGTTTCTCTCTGATTAAGTAATATATCGAAGAACGGAATACAATTTTACACTTTTCAACTTTTGATTTAAAAATAAAAGGCATTCCATTTCTGAAATGCCTTTTATTCGTGTTTAATTGAAATCTACGCGGTTGCCGGATTGTTTCCGGTAATCGGCGGCAAAATTCCGCCTTTTTTGAACGGATTCAAAGAACCTTCTTCGCCGACTTTTTGCGGTGTTCCGCCGCCGCTCGTGTTCGATTCCGTTCCGTCTTCATCGAGCGGAAGACCAGCAACGATGCGGCGAATCTGCACACCATCGAGCGTTTCGCGTTTGATCAACTCTTCGGACAAACGAACCATAGCTTCGTTATTTTCGGTGATGATAACGCGCGCTTTGTCGTATTGATCGGCGATAATTTTATTGACTTCGTTGTCAATTTTGATCGCCGTTTCTTCCGAATAATCGCGGTGCTGCGAAATCTCTCGCCCTAAAAAGATTTGCTCTTCTTTTTTGCCGAAAGTCAGCGGTCCGAGTTCGCTCATACCGTATTCGCAAACCATCGAGCGGGCAAATTCAGATGCGCGTTCGATGTCGTTCGACGCTCCGGTCGTGACGTAATCCGCACCGAAATAAATTTCTTCGGCGATGCGTCCGCCCATCAAAATCGCAATCTGACTGAGCAAATATTCCTTCGTGTAACTATGACGATCGCCTTCCGGCAACTGCATCGTTACGCCGAGAGCCATTCCGCGCGGAATGATCGAAACTTTGTGAACCGGATCAGCCGACGGAACTTTTAAACCGACGAGCGTGTGTCCGGCTTCGTGATACGCGGTCAATTTCTTTTCCGCGTCCGACAAAACCATACTTTTGCGTTCCGCGCCCATCAAAACTTTGTCTTTGGCGATTTCAAAATCCGTCATTCCGACGACTTTTTTATTATAACGCGCCGCATTCAAAGCCGCTTCATTAACGATATTCGCCAAATCCGCGCCGGTAAATCCCGGAGTTCCGCGAGCGATGATGCTGACATCCACGTTTTCATCGAGCGGAATTTTGCGCGTGTGAACTTTCAAAATCGCGTCGCGTCCTTTTACGTCCGGTCTGCCGACCATCACTCGGCGGTCGAAACGTCCCGGTCGAAGAAGTGCCGGGTCGAGAACGTCCGGGCGATTCGTCGAAGCGATTAAAATCACGCCGTCGTTCGACTCAAAACCGTCCATTTCGACGAGCAGTTGATTCAAAGTTTGTTCGCGTTCGTCGTGTCCGCCGCCCAAGCCTGCGCCGCGATGACGACCGACCGCATCAATTTCGTCAATGAAAATAATGCACGGAGCGTTCTTTTTGCCCTGCTCAAATAAATCACGAACGCGCGACGCGCCGACACCAACGAACATTTCGACGAAATCAGAACCTGAAATCGAGAAAAACGGAACATTAGCTTCGCCCGCGACCGCTTTTGCGAGAAGCGTTTTGCCGGTTCCGGGAGGTCCGACCATCAAAACGCCTTTCGGAATTTTGCCGCCGAGCTTTTGAAATTTCTGCGGGTCTTTCAAAAATTCGATGATTTCTTCCAATTCTTCTTTGGCTTCTTCAACGCCCGCAACGTCTTTAAACGTGATGCGTTTTTGCTGATTATTCAACAGTTTGGCGCGTGATTTTCCAAAACTGAGAGCCTTGTTGCCGCCCGCCTGCATTTGCCGCAGCGTGAACGCCAAAAAACCGATGAGAAGCAAAAACGGTAAGGCATTGATTAATAAAATCCAGCCCCAACCGCTTGAAGTAGGCTCTTCGTTATATTTTATCGGCGCGTTGCTGTTCGTCTTATTATAATTATTGATAACGCCGAGAAGCGATTCACGGGTGGCATCGCTGCCCAAATTAGCAAAAAACTTGTTGCCGTTGCCGTCGGTCAGTTCCAACTGCGATTGCTTAAAAGCCACCTCTTTAACATCTCTGTTTTCAATTCGGGTGACTACCTGGTCAAGACTTAATTCCTGCGGATTTTTCGTTTGCTTGGTTTGCAGAAACCAGACAAATAAAAGCGCACTGGAAATAATCATCAGCCACAATAAAACTTGCTTTGCTTTAGAACTCAATTTATAGCCTCCAAAATAACCTTTCATCAAAAAACATCTTAAAATTTGTTACATTTCTTTGATGAGATTTTCAATTCTCACGTTGTTCTCAATACTTACGGCGACGGCTTCGGAAAAGCCAACATTTAATTTTAGTTTGAGAACGATTATTTTACAACCTCAATCTTTAAAGGATAATTTCCCGTCCTTTTTGACGACCGTTTCGCCGTTCGGCAGTTCGACCGATCTTCCGCTTTTGCGGCTGTAAATTAAACGCTCAATCGCTTCGAGATGTTTCAATTCCAACCCGCGCAAACTGCCGCGATTCGTTTCAAGCCATTGCCGCACAACGCGATAAAACATCGCTTTAGGCAAATTTTTCAGTTTTTCAAGCGGCAGATTTTTCTGTTCGTCATCAAATGTCCGGCTGTCGTTTTCCGCTTCGATCTTTTTTAGTTCGCACTCTAAAAATTCGTTTTCACGACGAAAAATTTTCGCTGTGGCGGAGAGCGTTTCAATTATTTTCGAATTAAAATCTTCGAGCAGCGGAAGCAAAACTTTTCGCACCCGAACGCGCCTAAAAGCTAAATCATCATTCATCGCGTCGTTTCGATACTCGATTTCGCACTCGCGGCAGTAGTTTTCCGTATCGCGCCGCTTCGCCCAATTCAATAAAGGACGAACCAACCGGATTTTGGATTTTGGATTTTGGATTTTGGATTTTTCAATCTCTGATTCCAGATTAAAAAACTCAAATTCTTCTTTCTCCTTTTCTCCCCTTCTCCCCTTCTCCCTTTCTATCAATCGAATCGGCGACATTCCGCTCAAACCCTGCAAACCGCTTCCGCGCAGTAAATTTATCAAAAAAGTTTCGGCTTGATCGTTCATCGTGTGCGCGGTTAAAATTCCGCAAGCCTGAACATTTTGAGCCGTTTCGGTCAAAAATTCGTAACGGGCGCGGCGGGCGTTTTGTTCGAGATTTCCGGCGCGCTCGATGTTTCCGCTTCCCAAAGCCAGTTCAAAACCGAACTCGTTCGTTAGAGAAACTACCAATCGCGCGTCTTTTTCACTTTCCGCGCCGCGCAGATTGTGATTGAAATGCGCGACGACAAATCGCAGATTCAATTTTTTCCGGTCGCGCAGTTCGGCAAGCGCGAGAAGAAGCGAAACCGAATCCGCGCCGCCCGAAACCGCCGTCACGAAAGTTTCGTCAGCAAACGGCAAATTTAGTTTGCGCCATTCGGTCAAAAAATTTCGGACAAAACCGTGCATCTTTCTAGTTCTCGGCGGAAAGAGCCGCGCCTTTTCTGAGCAGAATCGAACAGCGCGAAACGCAGATCAGTTTGCCTCTGTCGTTTGTAATTTCGATGCTCCAAATGCTCATCGTTCTTCCGGCTGATAAAGGTTTTGCTTCGATACGAATTACGCCGCGACTGACCGCCCGCAAATGGTTGGCGTTTATTTCGATTCCGACCGGCGTTGATTTCGTCAAATCAGCATTAATAACCGCGCCGATTGAAGCCGCTGTCTCGCATAAAAACAATGAAACGCCGCCGTTCATAATTCCGACATATTGATGCACTTTCGGCGTAACTTCCATTGATAAAACGACTTTGTCTTTTTCGACGCTCTCGATTTTTACGCCGAGAAATTGAAAAAGCTCGTTTCGTTCGGTTTGTTCAAGCAGTCCTTTTTTGTTCATTAATTATTCGATTGCCACAGAAAAGCAAAGAGCTTTTAGCCACGAATCACACAAATATTCACGAATAAGGAATCATATTAAATTTCTTATTCGTGATATTTGTGTAATTCGCGGCTAAACTGCTTCTCTCTCAATTTCACTTTTCGCCGCTTCGAGCGCATCGAAAACTCTTTCGGGCGCGGTTCCGCCGATCTGATTTTTGCTCGCCAAAACCTTTTCCAGACTTAAAGCCTCGAAAACATCGCGGCTGATTTCACCGGAGAAATTTTGAAATTCTTCGAGCGTTAAATTCTCCAATTCTCTTTTCACGGAAATAGCGTATAGAACGATGCGCCCGACGGCATCGTGCGCCGTGCGAAACGGAACGCCTTTATGAACTAGATAATCGGCTAAATCCGTCGCGTTGAGATAACCTTTGGTTGCCGCCTCGCGCGTTTTCGTTTCGTTGACGCGCAGATTTTCCAATACAATCGCCGCTACGCGCAAACAAATTTTTATCGTATCAACGGTGTCGAAAACCGCTTCTTTGTCTTCTTGCAAATCCTTATTATAGGCGAGCGGCAATCCTTTTAAGGTCGTCAGCAGAGCCGTTTGATGACCGAAAATCCTGCCCGCTTTTCCGCGAATCAATTCGAGCGCGTCCGGGTTTTTCTTTTGCGGCATCAAACTCGATCCGGTTGAAACCGCGTCGGAAAGCTCGATAAATTGGAACTCGCTCGAAGCGTAAAGAATCAAATCTTCTGCGAAACGCGATAGATGAACCATCACGAGCGAACACGCGCCGATGAATTCGACGCAGAAATCGCGGTCGGAAACCGCGTCGAGACTATTCGCCGAAACGCCCTCAAAACCTAATTCCCGCGCCACCGATTCGCGGTCAATTTCGTAACTCGTTCCGGCAAGCGCAGCCGAACCGAGCGGCAAAACATTCGTTCTGCGCCACGCTTCGTCGAGCCGTTCACGGTCACGCACCAGCATCTCGTAATATGCTAAACACCAATGCGCCCAGAGAATCGGCTGCGCTCTTTGCAGATGAGTGTAACCGGGCAGAACAGCTTCGTTTTGTCTTTCGGCGGCGGCGATTAAAGCCTTCTGCATCTGCCGCGTGACTGCTGAAATCTCGGTTATTTCATCGCGCAGCCACAAACGAAAAGCGGTCGCTACCTGATCGTTGCGGCTTCTGCCCGTGTGCAGTTTTTTCCCCGGTTCGCCGATTAGCTGAACGAGTTTCGATTCGATGAATGAATGCACGTCTTCCGAATTTGAATCGTTAAAATAATTGCTGTCATACTCGGCGCGTTTGAGCATCGTTCCGAAACCGTTTTTTATTTTCTCGGCTTCCAGTCTGGTTAAAACTCCGGCTTCAAATAATCCTTCGGCGTGAGCGATGCTGGCGCGAACGTCCGCTTGAAAGAGGCGTTTATCGAATTTGAATGAATTGTTGAATTCGGCAAACACCGTATCGGGTTTTCCCGTAAAACGTCCGCCCCAGAGATTTTTCGCTTCCGTCATCGTTTAACTTTATGCTTTTTTATTAGCGTTCTAAATTTACATTCGATTTTATGCGCCTTTTCAATTATTGAAAAGTTGTATTCCGAATAAATCGAGCAATTTGCCGCCGAGCATCACGATAACGGCGGCGGAAATCATCGTAAAAGTTCCCCAGCCGAGAAAATTATAAATCCGCGAGTTTGCAAGTTCGCCCATCAGATTTCTGTCGTTCACCAAAAGCGATATGAACACCGGAATAATCGGCAATCGCCTTTTTCAACCATTATCTCAAACCGTGAAAATTCAGAGAGCGTTACCATTATTGTTCTTTATTAAAGCCGCAACCGGCTGTTTTGTAAAAGAAGCCGCCGGAAAATTTAGCGGTTCGTTCTGTATAATTGCATCGCGGACGGTGTAAAATACTTTTTATGAGTATCGAATCAAGCAGCGAAATTATAAAAGATGAAACCCGTCAAAAATTAAAGGATTTGAGCAAATCGTTTTTGCGGCTGCATAAAACTCTGCTCGAAGGCGAAAAAGCGGAATACGAAAAAACGAACGGACGCATCAATTCGCCGAATCAGTATTTGCAGCTCGTTTTGGACGACCCGCAATTTGCGTGGCTGCGCCGGATGTCTTCGCTTATCGCGTTGATTGACGAAGCCGTTTCGATTCGCCGTCCGGCAACCGAAGAAGCCGCCAAAGCTCTTACCGATGAAGCCGAAAAACTTCTGACGTTCGCGGGCGATGACGAAAATTTCAACGACAAATTTCACGTCGCACTGCAAAGAAACGCCGACGCTTCGGTAACGCTCAACCATACTTTAGGCATTTTGAAACTCTTGCGGCAAAACGCTTCCTGAAAATGAATAAGACGAACGACATAAAAATTCGCCGCGCCGAAATCGAAGACGCGGAAACGCTGGCGCGAATCGGCTGGAAAAGTTTTCACGACGCTTTCGCCGCGCATCCGGCAAATCATCCCGACGATATGAAAATCTATATGGACGAAGCGTTTAGCGTCGCCGCGATTGAAAAAGATTTACGCGAACCGGACACGATTTATCTGATTGCCGAAATGGAAAATAAAGCGGTCGGTTACGCCAAAATAAAAACCGATTCCCGCGAAGAAGTGGTTTCCGGCGAGCGTCCGATTGAGCTTTGCCGACTTTACTCGCTCGATGAATATATCGGTAAAGGAATCGGAAAGACGTTGATGCTCGAATGTTTGAAGTTTGCCGAAACGAACGAAAACGACGTTTTTTGGCTCGGCGTTTGGGAATATAATTTTCGAGCGCAGGAATTTTATAAAAAATTCGGCTTTGAAAAATGCGGCGAACACATCTTTCAACTCGGCACAGACCCGCAGACTGATTGGGTTTTTCAAAGAAAGGTTTAGCCGCGAAACAAAAAGGAGTTTGCCACAAAAAGGCACAGAAAACACAAAAATTTAAATATTCTTTTTTGCGGCTTTTGTGCCTTTTTGTGGCTAACTCCTTTTTGCGGTTCAATCTTCAAATTCTCGCCGCCCGGATAATATCGGCGAACACGCCCGCCGCCGTGACATCCGCGCCCGCGCCCGCGCCTTTGACGACTAAAGGCAGATCGCCGTAACGATTTGTGTAAAGCAGAACGGCGTTGTCTTTGCCGGAAAGATTGGCGAAGTTGTGCGTTTTATCAATGCTTTGCAGTCCGACCGAGGCTTTTCCGTCGCCGAACGAAGCGATATATTTCAGCGATAAATCCTGCCGTTTCGCCGCGTCGAGCAGTCCACGAAAATAGCTTTCGTGTCGTTCCATTTCGGCGTAAAAGTCTTCGACGCTGCCCTGCAAACACGATTCGGGCAGAAAACCTTTGTTTTCGATGTCCGCCATTTCCATCTCGAAACCGGCTTCGCGCGCCAGAATCAAAATCTTTCGCGCCACGTCCGTTCCGCTCAAATCAAGTCGCGGATCGGGTTCGGTGTAGCCTTCGGTTTGCGCCTGCCGAACGACGGTCGAAAACGAGCGCGAACCGTCGTAATTATTAAAAACAAAATTCAAAGTTCCCGACAAAACGGCTTCAATACGATTGATTTCGTCGCCGCTCCGCCGCAAATCGTTCAGTGTATTTATCACGGGAAGTCCCGCACCGACGTTCGTTTCAAATAAATAAGGCGTTCCGAATTCGCGCGATAAATTTTTCAAATTAAGATATTTTTCGTATTCGGCGGACGCGGCGATTTTGTTGCAGGCGACAACTGAAACGCTTTTACGCAAAAGTTTCGCGTAAGTCTCCACGATTTCATCGCTCGCCGTCACGTCAACATAAATCGAATTTCGCAGATTTTTTTCGATTATTAAATCGCTGAATTCGGTAATATTCATTTGCGCGGCATTTGCCAGTAAAGTTTCGGAATTATTGATTTCAATTCCTTCTTCGTCAATAATTTTGTTTACGCTTTTTGCCAGACCGACGACGCGCACATTCAGACGAAGATTTTCGCGCAAAAAATCGCTCTGTTTTTCGATTTGAGCGAGCAGTTTTTTACCGACATTGCCGACACCGACAATGTATAGATTTATTTGTTTGGTATTGTCCGAGAAAAATTCTTCGTGCAAAGTGTTGACGGCTTTGCGAATATTTTTCGATTCGACAATCGCCGAAATGTTTCTTTCGCTCGAACCTTGCGCGATGGCGCGAATATTCACTCCGTTGCCGCCGAGCGCGGCGAACATTTTCCCCGAAACGCCGGTGTGATTTCGCATATTATCGCCGACCAGCGCAAGAATCGAAAGATCGTTTTCGACGCGCAAAGGCTCGATTTTTCCGACGCTGATTTCAAATTCAAACTCGCGGTCAACGTTTTCCTTCGCCGTTTTTCCGAATTTTTCTTCAATCGCCACACAAATCGAATGTTCTGAAGAGCTTTGCGTGATTAAAATGACGTTGATATTGACGCGGGAAAGCGCGTCGAAAAGTCGTTTGGAAAAACCCGGAACGCCAACCATTCCGCTGCCTTCAAGACTCAAAACCGAGATTTTATCAATGCTCGTAATTCCGCGAATCATTTCCGTTCCATCTTCGGTTTCGGCTTCGATTAAAGTTCCGAATTCGTCCGGCGCGAACGTATTTTTGACCCAGACCGGAATTTTTTTCGCCATCACCGGCTGAATCGTTGGCGGATAAATTACCTTCGCGCCAAAATGAGAAAGCTCCATTGCTTCGCGGTATGTAATGCGCGGAATACGCCTGATATTTCGCACGATTCGCGGGTCGGCGGTCATCATTCCTGAAACGTCCGTCCAGATTTCCAGAACTTCCGCGTCAAGTGCCGCCGCCATAATCGCCGCCGTATAATCCGAACCGCCGCGCCCCAGTGTCGTCGTCATATTTTCCGAATCGGAAGCGATAAAACCTTGTAGAATATGCAGTTTCACGTCTGAGTTTTGAATAAAATCACGAATCAGAGAATTTGTTTTCGCTGATTCGACCGCCGCAAAACCAAAATTTGAGTCGGTTTTTATCAATTGGCGCGAGTCTTTCCAGATGTTTTCAATTCCGAGCGCGTCGAGCTTTGCCGAAACGATTTTAGTTGAAAGAATCTCGCCGAAACTAACAATGCGGTCGAGCGTTCGCGGCGAAAGTTCGCGCAGCAGAAAAATGCCTTCGCAAAAACTCTTCAGCTCGCTGACGCTCTTTTCGATAAAACTCAATAGTTCATTGCGCGCCAAATCCGGCAGCAAAAGACGCGCCGCTTCGTAGTGTTTTTCAGCGATTTCTTCGACTTTTACGCGAAAATTTACGTCGCCTATTTCCGCGAGTTTGCCTGTTTCAATCAAAGCATCGGTTGTAGACTGCATCGCCGACAAAACGACGACGCACGAATCATCTTCGACTGCCTTTGCAACAATTTCGACAACTTTTCCGATGCTTTCGGCATTTCCGACCGACGAGCCGCCAAACTTTAGAACTTTCATAGTTTATTTTTGCCCGCGAAATACGCAAAATACGCTAAAATGAAAACAAAAAAAAGAGAAAAATTTGATTTCCATTTTCTTTTTTAGCGTCTTTTCGCGCATTTTGCGGGCAATATTTTTTAAATTCTCTCTAACAAAATCTTCTTCAAATCTTCGTAATTTACCTCGATTTCCACGCTTTGCTTCGGGCGCGAAAGTAAATCTTTCACCGATTCCGGCATCGCGCCGTAAGTTCCGATAATTCGTTCGACCGAATCGAATTTTATCGGATGTGCGGTTTCTAAAAAAATACCTTGGTCATCAGGATTCGCCTTCAAATATTCATTCAAAGCGTAAAATCCGACCGCGCCGTGCGGGTCTAAAACATATTTATATTTTTCATAAACTTCGCGCATCGTGTCCGCCGTAATTTCATCGGAAACGCTGACGGATTCGAGCGTTTCCGATAAGTTTAAATAATCGTTATCGTAAATCTCCAAAATCCGCACAAAATTTGACGGATTGCCGACATCCATCGCGTTGGAAAGCGTCGCCACCGAAGATTTTGCCGAATAAACTCCGGTTTGTAAAAATTGCGGAACTACGTCGTTGGAATTGCAGGCGGCGATAAATTTTTTCGCCGGCAAACCCGAAACGTGCGCCAGAATTCCGGCGCAAATATTGCCGAAATTTCCGCTCGGAACGCAAATCACTAGATTTTGGATTTTGGATTTTGGATTTTGGATTTCAGCAAATCCTGAACTTTGGACTTTGGACCTGGGACTTTGGACTCGATTTTGCCATTGTTGAATCGCGTAAAAATAATAAAACTGCTGCGGCAGCCAACGCGCGACGTTTATCGAATTTGCCGATGTGAGAAAAACTTTGCGCTTTAATTCTTCATCAGCCAAAGCGGTTTTCGCCAAAGTTTGGCAATCGTCAAAATTCCCCGCAACTTCCAGAGCCGTGATATTTTTGCCGAGTGTCGTCAGTTGCAGTTCCTGCACATTGGAAACTTTTCCTTTCGGATATAAAATCACGACTTCGATGTTTTCGACATCGTAAAAACCGTTTGCCACCGCGCCGCCGGTATCGCCGGAAGTGGCGACGATAACGATGGTTTTTTCCGATTTTTCTCTTGAAAAGTAACGCAGACAGCGGCTCATAAATCTCGCGCCGACATCTTTAAAGGCGAGTGTTGCACCGTGAAAAAGCTCTAACGTCTGAATATTTTCCGTAATCGGGACGAGCGGAAAATCGAAATTGACGGTTTCGGCGCAGATTTGGAAAAGCGTTTCGTCGGGAATGCTCGCGCCGACGTAAGGTTTTATCACTTCAAAAGCGATTTGCTCCTTCGATTTTTCTACAAAATCTCTCCAGAAATCACCGGAAAGCGTCGGAATCGTTTCGGGAAAATATAAACCTTTGTCGTCGGGCTGACCGTTCAGCGTCGCTTCGCGGAAGGAAACCTGAGCCGAACGCCTGTTTGTGCTAAAGTATTTCATTCAAAGGGTGTAATTGAAGTATTTTATAATTGTTTGAGGCTTTCGAGCCGACGTTTTATCATAATACGATTTTATGTTTTTTGCGAAAACAGTTTTTTCACTTATTTTCACTTTATTTTTCCATTTTAGTTTTTAGTTTTTCGCTTATTTTTCCAATCTATGAATGAAGTTCGAGTTTTATCGCCTGCAACTGTGGCGAATGTTGTCTGCGGATTCGATTGTTTGGGTTTTGCCTTAGCCGCGCCGCACGACGAAATGACGGTGCGTAAAACCGTCGAAAAAGGCGTTCGCATTATCAACCGCGACGATTACAATTTGCCGACCGAAGCCAAAAAAAACGTCGCCGGAGCCGCGCTGCTTTCAATGCTGGAGAAAACAGATGCGGATTTCGGCTTTGAAGTAGAAATCACGAAACACATCAAACCCGGTAGCGGAATCGGTTCGAGCGCGGCGAGCGCGGGCGGGGCAGTGGTCGCGGCAAACCGGCTTTTGGGCGATAAATTTTCCAAACTCGAACTCGTTGATTTCGCGCTCGACGGCGAAAAAATAGCTTCCGGCGAGCGTCACGCCGATAATGTCGCGCCTTGCGTTTTCGGCGGTTTCACGCTCGTGCGTTCGCTGACACCGCTCGATATTGTCGCGCTCGAATTTCCGCCGTTGTTCGTCACGGTCATTCACCCGCAAATCGAAATTAAAACTTCCGAAGCGCGAAAAATGCTTCCCGCCGAAGTTCCGCTCAAAGCCGCGATTCGTCAATGGAGCAACGTCGGTGCGCTCGTCGCAGCATTATCGAAAGGCGATTACGAATTAATTTCGCGTTCGCTCGAAGATTTTATAGTCGAGCCGGTGAGAAAAGTTTTGATTCCGAAATTTGATGAAATAAAAATGCAGTCAAAACTCGCCGGTGCGCTCGGCGGCGGAATTTCCGGTTCGGGTCCGAGCGTTTTTATGTTGAGCGAAACCGAAGCGGCGGCGCGGAAAGTAGAAGACTCGATGAGGGAAATTTACCGGCAAACCGAGATTGATTTTAATATTTATGTATCGAAAATAAATCCGCAAGGCGTAAAATTTGCTGATTGAAACAGTTTGAAGAATAAGAAATGGGACACGGATTTTCGCGGATTCGGCTGATTTTCACGAATATTTCCAAATCATATCCACGTCAATCTGCCGAATTCGCGTTTGTCCGCGTTCTATTTCTTTTAGTTTTGTATTTGAATACAATTTGAACGATTAAAACAAATTCGGGTATCATTACTTAATTTATGAAAACACTTTATCCAGAAATCGAGCCGTTTGATTCGGGAATGCTGAAGGTTTCCGATATTCACGAGATTTATTACGAACGCGCCGGAAATCCCGACGGAATTCCGGTCGTTTTTCTGCACGGCGGACCGGGCGGCGGTTTGATTCCGATGTATCGCCGATTTTTCGACCCGCAAGCGTATCAAATCGTTTTATTCGACCAGCGCGGTTCGGGACAGTCAACGCCGCACGCCGAATTGCGCGAAAACACGACTTGGGATTTAATTCACGACATTGAAGCGTTGCGCGAAAAATTCGGCATCGAAAAATGGCACGTTTTCGGCGGTTCGTGGGGCAGCACTTTGAGTTTGGCTTACGCCGAAACGCATCCCGACAGAGTTTTAGGTTTGATTTTGCGCGGAATTTTCTTGACGCGCCGCAAAGAACTTTTGTGGTTTTATCAATACGGCGCGTCGGAGATTTTCCCGGATTTCTGGGAACGATACCGCGACGAAATTCCGTTTGAAGAACGCGGCGATTTTATGACGGCATATTACAAACGTCTGACAAGCGACGATGAAAAAGTTCAGATTTCGGCGGCGCGGGCGTGGAGCGTTTGGGAAGGCTCGACATCCAAACTTTTCCCGGACGAAGATTTGATGAATCATTGGGAAAACGAACACGAAGCCTTACAGCTTGCCCGCATCGAATGTCATTATTTTATGAACAATTCGTTTTTCCCGACGGAAAATTATCTGATCGAAAACATTGATAAAATCCGTCATATTCCGACCGTCATCGTGCAGGGTCGCTACGACGTGGTTTGCCCGATGACTAGCGCGTGGGATTTGCACCGCGCTTTTCCCGAAGCCGAATTCATCGTCGTGCCGGATTCGGGACACTCGGTTTCGGAAAAAGGAATAACGTCCGCGCTGATTGATGCGATGGATAAATTTAAGGCAAAAGGAAAAAGTTAAAACACGAAACTGCTTTTTTGGTGGAAACATCCGGCAAATAGGGTTATGATGAACGAATTGACGCACAAACTTTTTCTAAGCTGTTAGCGTCAAACGCAAAGAGGAAATTTTATGGGAAGTTTTGGAACAACAGAGATTATTTTAATCGTAGCGGTTTTGTTTTTGCTTTTCGGCGCAAGCCGTCTGCCGCAACTCGCAAAATCGTTTGGACAAACGCGCAAAGCCTTCAAAGACGGAATGCGCGAAGCCGAGGAAGAAGACCGCATCGAAGAAGAACAGCGTCGGCAAATGCCTTCTACTCCGGCAGCACCGCAAATCAATGCGATGAGCGATGAAACTTTAGCGGCGGAAATGCGCCGTCGTGCTGAAGTCAAACAAGGAAGTTAAGAAACTTTAGCCACGAATTTTCACGAATAAATGAAAAACAATAATTCGTGAAAATTCGTGTAATTCGCAGCTAAGTCTTTCGCGTTTCCAGCAACTAACCTTTTTCGCCGACGATTAATGTTGCTTTCACCGAAAAGCTAAAGTCGAGCGTGATGTCTTCAGCGTCAATCAATTTGGCGATTTTTTTACGGACTTGATTGTTTTCTCTGCCCGTCAGAAATCCGAACCACGATGGAAACAGGAAATCGGCGACGAGCGGAGAATTGATAAATTCCGCGCCGTCTTTAAACTCGAAGATTTCGGTTGTCGTAATCGGTTCAACTTTTGTCAGCCCTAAACTTTCCGCTTTTTCGACGACATCTTCGACGGTCGGAATCGCGAAAATCAATTTTTCTACGTCCGCGCCCTTTTCCGATAAATCGAGTTCAAACAAGGCTTCCCAGAGAACCGAAAAAATCTCGCCGAAACTTCCCTTTGTCGGCAGAAAAACCGCGACTCGATTTTCCGATAACTGAACTGCGGCGGCGAAAAAATCATTAAAGTCAGCCGGTTTAACCAAACTCGCGTCAGCCACGACCGTATCAAAAGTTTCATTCGGAACAACGTCGGAAAATTTCACATCAGCCTTTATAATATCGGCTTTAGCTTGCGCGATTTTTAACATTTCCTTCGATTCAAAAGACGCGAAAATTTCTTTGTCATCTTTTAATTTCTTGCGTAAAAGCAGCGCGTGCGTTCCGGTTCCGGCATTTAAATAAAGAATTTTTTCGTTTTTGGTGAACTTGTAGTTTTTGTCGAAAAGCTCGGCGAAGCGCAGCGTCCAATCATTTTCAAGATAAAGGTCGCGCAAAAAGGCGAGTTCTTTTTGTGTTTTGCTCATACTTTTATTAAACCGCAAAATAACGCGAATCGTAAAATTGTGAATCGTCAATTGAGAGTTGTTTCTACTTGCAATTTACGATTTACTATTTATGCAAAATTATACAAAATAATTTATGTCAAAACACATACGGGATTTGTTTGATTTGACCGGAAGAACCGCGATTGTAACGGGCGGTTCGCGCGGTATCGGCGTGGAAATGGCGCAGGGATTGGCAGAAGCCGGAGCGAATTTAATGCTTTGCGCCCGCCGCACCGAATGGCTCGATGAAACCGTTTCGGAGCTTCGCGCGAATAACTATAACGTCGAAGGAAAAGTTTGCGATGTCGTCAAAGCCGAAGATATTCAGGCGGTCGTTGATGACACCGTAGAAAAATTCGGCAAGATTGATATTTTGATAAATAACGCCGGAATTTCGTGGGGCGCAATGCCCGAAGAAATGCCGCTCGCGCAGTGGCAAAAAGTTTTGGACGTGAATCTGACCGGCTGTTTTTTGTTCGCGCAGGCGGCGGGGCGCGAAATGCTGAAACGCGAAAGCGGTTCGATTATCAACATTGCTTCAATTGCCGGAATTACGTCGAGCGCGAACGGACCTTTTTACGCCGGTTACGCCGCCAGTAAAGCCGGTTTGATCGGTTTGACGCGCGAACTCGCGGCGAGTTGGGGACGCAAAGGAATCCGCGTCAACGCGATTGCGCCCGGATTTTTCCATTCGCGTTTGGCTGATGCGGTGATTGATATTTACGAGCGTTCGATTCAGGAAAACAACGTAATTCCGCGCGTCGGTGAAGAAGGCGAATTAAAAGGCGCGGTCGTTTTTCTAGCAAGCGACGCATCCAGTTATATCACCGGACAAACGATTGTGATTGACGGCGGAATGACGGTTTGATTTTTAATTTTGGATTTTTAATTTTGAATTGACCGCTGACGGATTTTCGCCCTTCGCCTTTAAAAAATATTTTTCGCTGCTGAAATAAAATTATGGAAATTACCCCCGAAATTTCGACTTTCTCCGTTCTGCTTCTCGGTTTTTTTCTCGGTTTGCGACACGCCATCGAAGCCGATCATCTGGCGGCGGTTTCGGCGATTGTCAGTGAAAAGAAAAATATTTTCAGCGCGGCAATCGTCGGCGGAATGTGGGGCATCGGTCATACGATTTCGCTGTTCGTCGTCGGTGCAATCGTGATTTTTCTTAAACTGCAAATTTCCGAATCGGTCGAAGCCAAACTCGAAGCAATCGTCGGCGGAATGTTGGTTTTGTTAGGCTTAAACGCGCTGAAAAACCTCTTTACCGCGAAGGAAATTCACGCTCACACGCACGAACACAGCGAACGGGCGCATACTCATTTTCATCTGCACAAAGAAGAAAAAGAAGAAGAGCAAGCCGAAAAATCGCATCACCGTTTCAGTCCGCGTTCGGTTCTGATCGGAATGATTCACGGCTTGGCGGGCAGCGCGGCGTTGACGATTCTTGTTGTTCCGACTATCGAATCACCAGTTATCGCGATGCTTTATATTTTGGTTTTCGGTGTCGGTTCAATCGGCGGGATGATGATAATGAGTTTTATTATCGGCTTGCCGTTTCATTTTACGGCGACTAATTTTGTTTTTTTGAACAAAGCGATTCGCTTTTGCGCGGGAATTTTCAGTCTCTGTTTGGGAAGTTACATAATCTACGAGAAACTTTTGCAAAGCTAAATAGAATTTATTTGACGAATTCAAATTCGCCGAATTTTTCGGGAACGTGAAAACTTGCTTCCTTCGTCAAAGTCGGCGACCACGCCAGATAACCGCGCGTTTCGCCCGCGCCGACGCAGCGAAAAATATTTCCAAGCCAGATGTCACCCGCTTTTGGCTGTTTGCCGAATGCTTTCCATTCTATTTTGATTGTCATTACAACCTTATCTTTTTCAATTTTCGCCGCTGACTGCATTCCAGATTTGTAATCCCAATCGGTAATTCTTTCATCGGGCTTTTGATAAATTCCCAAATCAATCCATTCACCGTTCGGCGCAATTTCAAACTCAAAATACTTGCGCGGTTCATTTTTGTCCGGCGCGAGAAAAATTTCGCAGACATCTCTGTCCCACAAACCTTTCGTTTTACTTTTTAAATTCGGCGTGTCGGAAACAATCAAAGGCTCGGCTTGATTCGCCTCAAACCGCACGTAAAGCGCGGTTTTCGACCACAAAAGTTTCGCCTTAAAATGTCTGCCGTCCGGCGCAGTTGCACCCGACCAATATTTAGCAATTGAAACATTTTTCGCTTTTCCCCAAGACTTATTGTTGAGTTCATTGATGGAAAAATCATTTTTGACGTGAGCTATTTTGATTTTGTCGGTCATTTTCGGTTGCGAATAACAAAACGTCACGGAGATTTGAAT
>JALYQJ010000400.1 GCA_030855875.1 Acidobacteriota bacterium | reverse complement strand
TCGGGCGAAATAGACGTTTCGGCTTACGCCAAAGAGGTTTCGAGTTCCGGCTCGAAACAAGCGGACAATGAACGTCTGACAACGCTCGAAACCGAGTTGGAAAATCTGCGCGGGGAGTTCAATTTATTCCGGCAGTCGTTTGAAGAATTTAAGAAACAGTTTGAATAGAAGCGTTTTGCGATGCGTGGAACAGGCGAAAAGACTGCGAATCGAACAAATATTCCCCACAGCCAAGTTGACGGGGTTATTAAACTCATTTTTTAAGAATTAAGCCCGATGCGATTAAAGTTGATTTTCTTCCAGCTTTGAGCGGCGTATAAATTTCTCCGTTTTCGATCAGCGTCAACATAATTTTACTCGTTAAGTTCAAGATTATTTAAATCAAATTGATTCACATAAACTATAGTTTTCCAGAATTGCCTCTACAACGAACGCTTGAAATAGCGCGAAATTTTGACTGCCTGAATTTTTCAGTAATTTATATAAAAGGTAATTCATAAACAAAAACTCCAAAATTTTCAATATGTCGAAAACATTCTGTTTGTGAATCTGTTTCCGACCAAATAAACTATTGTAAAAATTAAAGGCGTTTTTATTTCATAAACAAATGCGGGTAAAAAGAATCAGAACTCTAGCCGGTCCAAATATCTACAGTCATCAGCCGTCGCTCGTGATGCATCTCGAATTGCAAGAAGCGGACGAAAAAGTTTCGTCGCTGAATCCAGATTTTATCAAACGGCTCGAAGGGATTCTGCCGCAAGTAACAGGTTCAAACCGAAGGATGCGCGAACTTCGGACGGCGGAAAACGCTTTGGCGGAAACGGTTAAAAACGCCGCCGTTAGGTTGATGAATCTCGCCGGATTCAGCGAATGCGGCGGGACGGTTCGCTTTTCCGGCGACACGGGAATTTATGAAATCGCCGTCGAATACAAAAACGAACGGGCGGCGACATTTTTACTTGAAACGGCGGTCGAAATTGTCAAAGCGGCTCTCGAAAACGAGCCTTTTGAAATCTCCGGTAAAATCGTGGAAGCTCAAGCAATCCGGGCGGCAAGCGAACTCGGACCCAGCACGCGGACGATTGTCGAAGCCGCCGAACGGCGCAGAATTCCCTGGATCAGGGAAAACGAAAATTCATTCGTGCAGTTCGGCTACGGCAGAAATCTGCGCCGCATCCGCGCCGCGATGACCGACGCGACTTCTTGCCTGGCGGATGTTCTGGTCGGCAACAAAGAATCGTGCAAACAAAGGCTCGCAAAGTTTTCGATTCCGGTGCCGCGCGGCGAAACCGTGCGCGACGAAATCGAAGCGATACGCGCTTTTAAATCAATCGGTGCGCCCGTCGTCGTCAAACCGCTGAACGGCAATCAGGGCAAAGGCGTTTCGACAAATCTGCAAACCGAAATGGAAGTCGTCGAGGCTTTTCGCATCGCCGCCGAATACTTTCCAAGAGTGTTAATCGAAGAACAATTTGAAGGCAAAAACTATCGCGTTTTGGTCGTCAACGGAAAAATGGAAGCGGCGAGCGAACGTCTGCCAGTCAGCATTTCCGGCGACGGCGCATCTTCGATTGCCAAATTGATCGAAACGGAAAACCAAAATCCGAAACGCGGAATCGGTCACGAAAAACCGCTTTCAAAAATCAAAATCAATGCCGTTTTTCTTCACGCCCTAAAACGCGAAGGTTACGAGTTGAATGACGTTTTGCCCGCGGGTGAAAAAATAATTTTATCCGTCGCCAACAACCTTTCGACCGGCGCAACCGCCCGCGATGTGACGGACGAAGTTCACCGAACCGTTAAAATTTTGTGCGAAAGAGCCGCGCGCACTGCCGGTATGGATGTCTGCGGCATTGATTTAATCGCGCCCGACATCAGTAGACCGCTGCCGAAAACGAAAGCCGGAATCATCGAAATCAACTCTGTTCCGGGCTTGCGGATGCACGCTTTTCCGAGCGAAGGAAAACAGCGCGATGTCGGCGGCGCAATCGTCGAGATGCTTTTCCCGAACGGCAAAGAGGCGAGAATTCCAATCGTCGCCATCACCGGCACGAACGGCAAAACGACCGTCACCCGTTTGACCGCACACGTTCTGCTCGCAACCGATTTGAACATCGGCACGGCGACGACCGACGGAATTCTTTTCAACGGCGAAAGCATCGTTCTCGGCGACACGACCGGACCGGCTTCGGCGCGAATGATTCTGGACGACCCGGCGGTTGACATCGCGGTTTTAGAAACGGCGCGCGGCGGCATTATGCGGCGCGGTTTGGGCTGGGATTGGGCGGACATCGCCGTCGTCACCAATATCACCGAAGATCATATCGGGCAGGACGGCATCGAATCGGTCGCTGATTTAGTGAACGTCAAATCCTTAATTGCCGAGCGCGTCCGCGAAGACGGAACATTGATTTTAAACGCCGACGATGCCGAATCCGCCGCTTTAATCAATCGTCCGGCGGTTTCGCAAATCAAAAAGCGAATCGTTTATTTTGCGATGTCGGAAGAAAATCCGATCCTGAAAAAACATTCGGCGAGCGGTGAAACAGTTTATTTTGTTGGTGATAATTGGATTTGCGAACAGCGCGGCGCGGCGGTTATGCCAATTGCCGAAACAACGAAAATTCCGATTGCGATGAACGGCACGGCGGATTTTCAGATTCAAAACGCGATGGCGGTCGTCGCCGTGAGCCGCGCTCTTGATTTGCCGCCCGAAAAAATCGCCGCCGGACTTTACAGTTTCCAAAACGAGATTCACAATCCGGGCAGAAGCAATTTTTACCGTGTCGGCAAAGGCTATGTGTTGATTGATTATGGACATAACCCGAAGGCTCTCGAAGCGATTTGCCGAATGACCGCGCGCTGGACGGATAAATTTATCACGGGCATTGTCAGTTTTCCCGGCGACCGGCGCGACGATATTATCGAAGCCGCCGGACGAATCGCCGTTGCGGGTTTCGACCGAATTATCGTTAAAGGCGACGTGAATCTGCGCGGGCGAAAAAGCGGCGAAGTCGCTGAAATGCTTTGCCGTCTGGTTTTGGAAGCGGGTAATCAAAGCGAATGCAAAATCGTTCTCGACGCGACGCAGGCGTTTGAGGAAGCTGTCGCCCAAATCAGGGAAAACGAAGTCATCGTCTTTTTTTACGAAAAACTCTCTCCTACGCTGGCGACGCTCGAAAAATACGACGCGACGGCAACGACAACTTTTTAAGCGTCGTAGATTTCGACATCAATCGGTTTGAAACTGTAATTGTTCGACATCTCGGCGGAACACGCCGTTATTCCAAGAATCAAATCCATCTCGGCGCGAAAAACGATATAATCTCCGGCTTTCGACGGCGGCGGGTCAATTCGCAGTTCGCCCGTTTCCAGCACGACGACGTTCATAAAAACATTCAAAGTCGTCGGAATCATATCGGGAGTAATGCCAAACTGCGCCAAATTCGTGTGCAGATTTTCAAAACAACTCGGATGATATTCGTGATTGTCGTAGATAATCTGAAAAGTTTCCGGGCTGCACGGAGTCAGCAGAAAATCGTGGCGACCGACCGTATCTTCGACGATTGAAAGCATCGGACGGCTGCGGTTTGAATAAAGCACGTTGCCGGTCGTCAAATAAATCCGGTTTGCGTAGTCAATCGTGCGCCCGGAAGACAGCCATTCGGCAACGTCCGCAAGCGCGAACGCCGTCAAGTCCGAAACTTGTTCGCCCTGCGGATCAATGATCTTTAAAAGCTGCCCTTTTTCAATCGTCAAGCCGATTCCGGTTTGCGGTTCGAGATGATATTTTTGCGTCATTTAATTCTGTAATCGTAGATTTTCTTGAATTTATTTTCCGGCTTTTTTCGCCGCTTCGATTTGCGCGTGAAACGGGCATTTCCAATTTTCTTCGACCGCTCGCCCCGAATACTGCCGCGCTTCGCTCTGCGTTCCGAAGTCGCTTAAATTCGGATTGAGAGAACCTTGCAGCTTCATCTCACGCGCCCGAATCGTCTTCTGCAAACGCTCGTATTGCTCAAGCTCACGAAGGCGGTCAAACTGCGCGTGCGGGTTAAAAACAATCGTCGCCCGCGAGAATCGGCGCGCCAGACGCGAACTGTTCGGGTGAAGTCCGACGATAAAAAAGCCGGTCTCGGCAAAGCTAAACGAAAAATTCACGTCTTCCGGGTTGCTGCTGACGGTTGAATCCCAAGCGTGTCGCCGACGGTCGAGTTCGTGCAGATTTTCAAGCTGCGTCCACAGCGAATTCTCCCACGTCTTTTCATCCTCGATAACCGGAGCGGCAAAAACAGCGGCGAAACTCGCATAATTCGTTGATGCTTCTTTTTGCTCGGCAGCAAACGACTGTAAATCGTGAGCTAAAACGCGGTTGGTTTCCGGCGTGTTCATCTCATCGTAAAACCCGACGCGAAACAGATCGCCGTTGAGTGCCGCTTTCGCGCCGACGCACGAAAAATCATCGCCGGAAATATGAGCGCGGAAATTTTCGTATGCGTTTTGGGCAAGCGGCGGCAGACTTTTTTCCGGTTCAAACACCCGAATAAATTTTTCGCCGTCCCATTTGGCGTAGAAACTTTCAATTAAATTCCCGATAAACCGCTGCGTTTGAACAGCCGAAATACCAATTCCCATAAACTCCCCTTGTTCGATCCTTGTGTAATTAAATTATATTAAAAAACGACTAATAAATCTAAGTTTAGACCAAATAAGTTTCAAAATAGAACTTTGCTCATACAGTATTTTTAGAAACGCACAGCTATTTTCTTAAACTTAAAATTTTATAAAAATCTTCTCGCGTATAAGTTACATATAACTTTTTAGATTTTCACAATTTGTGCAAAAGAAATACTAAAAGTTTGAAATCAGGGGCGGTTTTTGAGGAGTTTGTGGGTTTGTTTAGTATGGATTTGCTTTAATTAAAAAAGTATTAAAATTGATTGTGATAAGCGATAATTTAAGAAAGAATAATGATTCGCTGAGACAATACGGAGCATTGGGAAATTTTAATAGTCTTATGCGGCTAAATTTTCAAAATCCTTTTCGATTAAACGAAAATCCAGGTTGTCTTCGTTCGATTGTGCGCCGATTTTGTTGTAAAAATTTATTGCAGGCGCGTTCCATTTTAGAGCCTGCCAATCAAGTCTTTGAAAATTGTTTGATTTGGCGTATTTTGCCGCTGCTTTGAGTATTGCCAAACCGAAACCTTTTCCGCGCTCGTCCGGTTTGACGTATAAATCTTCGAGATAAAGACTGCGTTCGCCGCGAAAACTCGCAAACTTCGGATAAAGCAGCGCGTAAGCGATTAATTCGTTTTCGAGCGCACCGACGAGCAGATAAACAAATGCCTTTTCACCGAAAGCCGCTTCAGACAAACTCTCTTCCGAGATGGAAAAATCGTGGATAAGTTTCTCAAATTCCGCAAACTTGCGCATCAATTCGATGATTTCGGGAACATCTTCTTTGACAGCTTTTCTGATATTTATGTTCATAAAAAAAGGTTAGGCTTGAAAAGAATTCTTTTCAAGCCTAACCTGCAATTGTCAATTGAAAACCAAAAATTAATTTTTCTTTTTCGTGCTGGTAACTTTCTGCGGTGTTAATTTTTGTTCGGTTTTCAGATAAGTTACCGCGTCTTTGACGCTCGCTTTCAGCGGATGCGTTTCGGGAGCTGTTTGTGCAAATTTTTCCATAAAATTCAAACCTTCCTGCATCTGCGGTTTGTTTTCGGGAACACTTCCGGCACCTGCCGCAAAAAGCGACAATCCCAAACCGGCTAGTACATCCGGGTTATCCGGCGAGGTCGTCAAAGCGGCGCGATAGGCTTCAATCGCGTTTGCCGAATCGCCCGCTTCGCGCATAATGTCGCCGAGCGTAACCTGCGCTTTGGCTTTTTTGGCGGCATCGGTTTCAATTGTTAAATAATCGGCAAAAGCGGTTTTGGCTTCGACTGATTTGGAAGTGTCTGCTTTCGTCAGAACCAACAAACGATGCGAATCGGTCAAACCCGTCAGAGCTTGCAGTTTCGTCGCGTCATAATTGGCTTGATTGCTAATATCGGTCGGCTGTGCCGTCTTCAAAATCGTCCACGAACGGGTGTAAGAAGCCGTCGCATCCTGCAAATCCTGTTTAACTTTCGTCATTGCCGAAGTTCTTTCTGCAACGTCGGAAGATTTCACCGCTTGATTATAAGTTTCCGTCGCGCGAACTTTTAATGCTGCGCCTTTGTTGTTTAAAAGAATCGGAGTCGTTCCGACAAAATCCGGGTCGGCTTCGACACCTTCCGAATATTTGGCGATTGCGACATCATAATTTTTTGCATTGAAAGCCTCATTGCCTGCTTTCAAAGAAGTTTCGACGATTGCCGTTTTCTGCTTGATATTTTCGTTTTTAGCCGTAATCCTTTTTACTTCTGCTTCGCGTTCGGCTAGTTCTTTCTTCTGGTCTGCGGTTAATTCGGCTTTCTGTCCGCCCGACGCCGTTGATGCTGTTGCCGTTGTTGCTTTGGCTGACGATGCACCGGCAAGAGACTGTCTGACTTCTTCTTCAGTCCAACGCTTGCCGTCGCCTTCGGAAACGGTGACGAGCAGATTTTGCATTCCGGCTTTTACGTTGGGAATTATTTCGGGTTTAATATTCGGTGCGCTGACGGAAAGAGCAAAAGTTTGACCGAGTTGTAAGCCGGCAAAACTGAATTCGCCTTTTTTATTGGTTTTGGCTGTCGGAGCTTTGCCTTTGGCATCGGTGCGAAAAGGCTCGACCATTGCGCCGGCGACCGGCTCTTTTGTTCCGTCCGCTTTGACCAGTTCGACTCTGCCGAGAACCGGCGATGTTTGGGCGAGAACGGCTAAACTGCTTGTTAAAAATAAAGCTGTCGCTAATAGAAATGTGTAATAATTTTTACGAAACATAAAAATCCTCCAAAGTTGTGTATGTAATATTCGGGAAACGCTTTTTTAAGATGCCGACCTTAAAAAAAGAGTTTGATAGTTTTTGGATATTTTAACTCAATTATCACAAAATATTGAAACAAAAACTTGCATTATTTCGGGCGGCGAGAAAATCTTTGCGGTAAAATCAGTAAAGCGAACGAAATTTATGATCGTTTCAAGCTGTGGTATCGTATGCGTTTTATAAATAAGCACTAACTTTTTACTGAAAAATCGAATGACGAAAAAAATCTATAATTTCAGCGCGGGACCGGCGATTTTGCCCGCGCCGGTTTTGGAAAAAGCTCAAAGCGAACTGCTTTCGCTCGGCGGAATCGGAATGAGCGTGATGGAAATAAGCCATCGCTCGACGCATTTTGAAACGATTTTGCACGATGCGGAAACAGGCATCCGCGAGCTTCTGCGTATTCCCGAAAATTATCGCGTTCTGTTTCTGCAAGGCGGCGCATCGCTGCAATTTTCGATGATTCCGTTAAATTTTCTGGGCGAAAATCAAACGGCGGATTACGTCGTGACCGGCGCGTGGGGCGTAAAAGCTGTTAAAGAAGCGAAAAAATGCGGCAGCGTGAACGTGATTTTTTCAACCGACAACGAAGGCTTTAAATCCGTTCCGGCGCAGGAAGAATTAAATTTTAGCCGAAATGCCGAATATGTTCATTACACATCAAACGAAACGATTGAAGGCGTAGAATTTAAATACGATTTGGACGGCGCGGGAATTCCGGTCGTTTGCGATGCGTCATCAAATATTTTGTCGAAACCGTTTGATGTTTCCAAATACGCGTTGATTTACGCCGGAGCGCAGAAAAATATCGGTCCGAGCGGCGTGACGCTGGTAATTGTCCGCGATGATTTGATTGCAAAAGTTCCCGAAAATCAGCATTCTTCACTCGACTATCGCGCTATTGCCGAAAACAATTCGATGCTCAACACGCCGAACACCTGGGGAATTTACATCATCAGTCTGGTTTGCGAATGGCTGAAAGAGCAGGGCGGTTTGGCGGCAATGCAGAAAATTAACGAGAAAAAAGCACAGATTCTGTATGACGCGATTGACGCGAGCGACGGGTTTTATCACGGACACGCCGAAAAGCCAGCGCGGTCTTTGATGAACGTCACGTTTCGTCTGCCGTCGGAAGAACTTGAAAAACAATTCGCCACCGAAGCGACGGCGCAATGTTTGGACGGATTAAAAGGTCATCGCAGCGTCGGCGGCATTCGCGCTTCGATCTATAATGCTTTTCCTCTCGAAGGAGTTGAAAAATTAGTCGAATTTATGCGGGATTTCGCGCAGAAAAACTAATAAATTCTTGTCAAAACTTCCAAAAGCTCGTTTTCTTCGGTTTCCGAAACCGTTCGCAAATCAATCAAAACTTTGTCTTCCAAAATTCTGGTTATCACGGGCGGATGTGAAAGTCGTAAATTACGCTCCAGTTTGCCGACCGACATTTGCGCGTGTTTCAAAGCGAGAAGCGTTGTCGGCGGCTGAACGTCAGGCGCGGAACCGCCGCCGATGACGGATTTTCCCTCGATAATTTCAAACTTCAAATTATGATTTTCGCTTAGTTTCTCACCTAAACTTCGAGCAAAATTTCGGGTTTTGGCGGCAAGATCGTCGTTGGTCATCGAGAGCATTTTTAGAACGGGAATTTCCTCCAAAGCCGTTTCACGGCGAAAGGCTTCGAGCGTTGCAGCGAGCGCGGCGTAGATTATTTTATCAACCCGAAGAGCGCGATAAAGCGGATGTTTTCTGATTTTTTCAACGGTTTCCCGCCGCCCGACGATTAACCCCGACTGCACTCCGCCTAAAAGTTTGTCGCCGCTAAATGTGACGACATCCGCGCCCTTTGCGATTGACTGCGGAATAATCGGCTCATCGGTTAAACCGTATTCGCTCAAATCAAGCAGTGCGCCCGAACCGGCATCTTCGTAAAGCAGAATATTTTTTTGGTGCGCCAAATCCGCGAGTTCCGCTAAACCGGGCATCGCCGTAAATCCGACGATTCGGTAATTCGACGGATGAACCTTTAAAATCAGGCGCGTATTTTCGTTAATCGCGTTTTCGTAGTCGGAAAGGCGCGTGCGGTTGGTCGTTCCGACTTCTCTTAAAATCGCGCCGGATTGCGTCATCACGTCCGGCACACGAAAATCGCCGCCGATTTCGACGAGTTCGCCGCGCGAAATTACGACTTCGCCGTTTTCGCTTAAAACCTTGAGAACTAAAAATGCCGCTGCCGCGCAGTTGTTGACGATTAATGCCGCTTCCGCGCCAGTCAATTCGGCGAGCAAGTTTTCGACGCTTCCGCCGCGCTTTCCGCGTTTTCCGGTTTCGAGGTCATATTCAAGTGTGCAATATCTGGCGGCTTCGTCCGCAACGGCTTTTTGCGCGTTTTCCGACAAAGCTGCGCGACCCAAATTCGTGTGAATGACAACTCCGGTTGCGTTGATAACTCTTTGCAGTCTTGAATTTTGCTCATCAGCCCAAGCCTTTTCAAGTCGGCGTTCGGCTTCGTTCAGTAAATCTTCCCGCGAAATCGCATCGGCACTCATTTTGTTCAAAAGTTCCTGCCGAAGTGCGTCGGAAATTTTTCTGGCTAACATTGTCAGATGTTTCGCTCCGCATTTTTTGACGATTTTTTCCGCCGCCTTTGAACGTAAAACAACGTCAATCGAAGGCAGCAAGCGCAAAATATCAACTTGATTAGTGGTTGAACCGTGTTTCATAAAAGTTATTTTACTCGAAAGAAGAGAAAAATGAGGAATATTACGCTTTTTGAAAGTTTTTAGTTAAAGAGGGAATCTCTTTAATCAAAAAACCAACTGAAAATCTAAACAAATGGCATTTATAGGCAACACCTTAAATCGGCAAACTAACACAAAACTCGAAGAAACCGCTGAGGTTGACAAGCAAATCGCGCGTATCGAAGAAGAAATTCGCAAGTTAAAAATTGATTTTGACATCTATTTTAACGGCGCGACAAAACGTCCGCCGCTCGAAGCGCGGGCGCGGCTCGAATCGAATTTAAAACGCATCGCCGACGACCGAAATTTGACATACGCGCAGCGATACCAGTTTAACGCGCTCACTTCGCGCTTTACTTCATACCGCGAACTATGGCGCAGAATGCTGAAAAAACGCGGCGAAGAAATGAGTTAAAGTCTAAATTAAGCCGAATCGAATATCCGTGAAATACGTTCAGAAAGCGAAAAATAAATTGTAATCTTTTCGTTTGTCGGGTGCATTTCGCGGATATTTTTTTTGTTTTTTCGTTTAAATTTTCGTTAAAGCTAACTTTTGATGTAAAATCAACGCACTATTTACGTCGTTTTAAGCAAATGAGTTTAAGAGCGAAAAATCTGCCGAAAAAAATGCGAAGAAATCTGCGAACCGTTTTGTTGTGTCTTGCTTTTATGTTCGCGCTTTTCGCTTTGGCTTGTAAAAAATCCAGTAGATCGGAAAGTTTTGATATTTTAGGTCCGTCTGATGAAACAGCCGAAGCCGCGCAGATTATTGCCGAAGCCAACAAGGATTTGACGAAAATCAAAATTCTTTACAACGAAAATGAAGGAAAGCGCGAAGATCTCAAAAAAGCGATGGAAGCGAACGAGATCGAAAATGTGCGGAAACTTTCAAACGAAGTCGTGCAGTTAATAAATGACGGAACGGCTTCGGGCAAAAGCGCGATTGAAAAAATTCAAAAAGCGCAGGAAATGGAGATTAACGAAGAATACCGCGAATATTTGCGTTTGAAAGAAGAAAGTCTGACACGCCAACTCGAAGCCTTCGCCAATTATCATCAAGCCGCTCTCGCTCTGCGCGATAATTACGACCCGAAAAATAAAATTCAGCGCGAAAAAATAAAGGAAGAATTCAAGAATCGCAGCGAAAATTACCGCATCATAATGGAAAAAGCGCGTGATTACAGCAAACGCGCCAACGAACTCGCCAAAGAAGCGCAAAAAACGAAAAATTGACCGAAGAGAAAAAGCCACAAAAAGCACAAAAGGCGCAAAACATTAAATCTTATTTTGCGCCTTTTGTGCTTTTTGTGGCTTTTGTGGCTATTTGATTTATAAAATGCGCGGCGCGAAAAGCGGCGGCGGTGTTGGCGCATTTGGCGGCTGCGGCGCAAGCATCTGGAATTTCATCGGCGCGTTGTTTTCGTTGAATCTTTCAAAATACTCGCCGAAATTCACGGGTGCGCCTTTGACCGTTTCCGGCGTAACGCGCACGGTTTGCCGGTTGCGGTCGCGGATAATCGTCAACGTAATTTCGCCTTCCTTTTTTTCGTTCAGGGCGCGTGTCAAATCGAGACTATTTTTAATTTCTTTGCCTTCGATTTCCGTGATAATATCGCCCGCTTTCAAACCGGCTTTTGCCGCCGGTGAATTTTCGCGGACGTTGTTTATCAAAATTCCTTTGCCGTCAGCCGCGCCGAAATGTTCGCCGAGTTGTTTGGTCAAAGTCGAAATGCCGACACCGATTTGACGACCCGTTTGACCGGAAAAAAGAAAACCATTCGGTTCGCCCGGTCTTATCGCCGCAAGCGGCGCATTTGGCGGCAACGGCATTTCAGACAATTCGGGCAATTCGGCAATCTGCGGATAAATCTGCAAATTACCTAATCTGCCGAATGTGTTTTGAAGTTTAGGCGTTTCGCGTTTTCCAACGGTGACGTTTATTTCGCGTTCGCCGCCGCCGCGCAAAACCGTTAATTTTGCTTGATGGTCGGGCGCGACTTCGGAAATCAAACGAATCAGTTTTCGTGCGCCGGTCACTTCTTCGCCGTTAAACCGGACGATAACGTCATTTGCTTGAAGTCCGGCGTTTGCGGCGGGCGAATTTTCAATCACCTTTTCGACCGCTACGCCGCGCACTTCGCGCAAGCCGAATCGGGCGAAATTCTCTTTCGTCACTTCCTGCGTTTGAACGCCGAGATAACTGCCGTCGTTAAAAGAATCAAAATAGAATCCTTGAACGGCTTTCTCTGCCTGTTCCCGCGATTCGGGTGTTTGCTGCGCGACGACGGCAATGCCCGCCGAAGCCGACAGCAAAATAAATGCGGATAATTTGCGTAACATAAAAACCTCCAAAATTTGTTGTTAAGTTTTCCTTTTTTGTTTACGAAGAATTCAAAATAAGAGTTGCAGACAAGCCCGAAAAAGTTGCTCAGGCAAGTGAAAATAAATGTTCTGAGCATCAAAAACAAGGACTTTACGTTGCCAAAATGCTATCAAGTATACTAAGATGTGCGTTAAAGGTTTTTTACTTTTAATTTGAAATTTATTTAAGAAGAGGAATCAGTATGAAAAAAATTATTACACTTTCAGCAGTTGCCGTTATCGCAACAGCTTTGGTCGGATGTTCGACGACCGCCAACACAAACCTGAATACAAACGTCAGAACAAACGCAAATGTTATGGCAAATTCAAACGTCGCCGTTGTTTTTAACAACAACTCGAATATGGCGATGAATTCAAATATGGCGAGCAACAATCGTTATAACTCGAATATGACGCGCGAGGAATACGACAGAAACAGAGCCGACTATGACAAAGACCGCACCGGCAGCACAATCGGAACCGGCGTGAACGATAGCTGGCTTTGGTTTAAAACGAAAGCCGCGTTAGCAACGGTCAACGATCTGCGCGATTCGACCATTAATGTTGATGTTGCCAACGATGTCATCACCTTGAGAGGAACGGTGACGACTGCGGCGCAGAAAACGCAAGCCGAAACGGCTGCCAAAGGTATTGAAGGACAAAAAGGCGTGAAAAACAACCTGACAGTTCAAGCCGGTGATTCGATGACCAATCAAATGACATCTGACGGTGCCAAAACTACAAATTCTAATGCAAATAGAAGATAAACTTTTTCGTCAATAAAAAAGAACCTGTCAATTCGCAAAGTGGCAGGTTCTTTTTTATTTGGCAACGACTAAATTAAATCTTCGATTTCAACTTTTCCAGCCTTTCAGCCGCCGCTTCAAGCGTTTCGTCCTTTTTGCAGAAACAAAATCTAACTTTTTGCGAACCCAAACTTTTATCGTGATAAAACGACGAACCGGGAACGACCGCCACGCCGATTTCGCGTATTAGAAACTTGGTAAACTCAACATCGTCGGCAAATCCGAAGTCCGAAATATCCGTCATCACGTAATACGCGCCCTGCGGCATTTCGCATTTAAAACCCGTTTTCTGCAAAACCGGCACGATAAAGTCGCGCTTTGATTGATATTCCTTTTGCAGCTCGGCGTAATAGCTTTCCGGTAAATTCAAAGCATACGCGCCCGCGTGTTGAAGAGGATTCGCCGCACCGACGGTTAAAAAATCGTGAACCTTGCGAATCGCGCCCGAAATATCGGGCGGCGCGATACAGTAACCGACGCGCCAGCCCGTAACCGAATATGTTTTCGACAACGAATTAACGACTATTGTTCGCTCGCGCATTCCATCAATTTGCGCCATCGAAATATGCTTCGTTTCTTCTAATCTTGAATCTTGAATTTTCAATCTTGAATCATAAATAATGTGTTCGTAGATTTCATCGGTAAAGCAAATCGCGTCGAATTCCCGGCATAACTCCGCGATGAATTCCAATTCTTCGCGCATAAAAACTTTGCCCGTCGGGTTGTTCGGATTGCAGATGATAATCGCTTTAGTTCTTTCGCTAAAAGCGTTTCGCAATTCGTCGCGTTCATAGTGCCAGCCGGTTTCGGTTTGATAAAGCGGAACGTGACGAGGCACGGCATCAGACAAAATCGCGTCCGGCGCGTAGTTTTCGTAAAACGGTTCAAATACGATCACTTCTTCTCCCGCGTCAACGCAAGCCATCATTCCGGCAATCATTCCTTCGGTCGAACCGCAAGTGACGGTAATTTCCGTTTCCGGGTCAACGTCCAAACCGAGAAACCATTTTGTTTTCGCTGCAATCGCGTCACGAAACGATTTTACGCCCCAGGTTATCGCGTATTGATTATGGTCGCCGGCAATCGCTTCCATTGCCTTTTGCTTAATATCTTCGGGCGCGGCAAAGTCGGGAAAACCCTGTCCGAGATTGACCGCGCCGTATTTCATCGCCTCGCGCGTCATCTCGCGGATCACCGATTCGGTAAAACTCGCGGCTTTTTTGGAGATTCGATTTTTGGTTTGTTTTGGTTGGATCATAATTTTTTATGTTTCTTTTTCTTCAAATAATCTCAGTAATTTTTCGAGATTCTTTTCGTGTATTTTGCTATAACTTTCTTGTCCAATTTCTGATAAAGATACTAACCAAAAATCATATTCTGGAAGCCAGTCAGGATAATCAACTTCACCATAGAAATCTCTAACAAAATAGCTGTTTTTGCCGTCCTCTACTTTGAAAAGAGTAACTCCATTTTTTTGTGCATACTCAATTGCTCCAGATTGAAAACCAGCGGTTGAAAAAATCATACCTTTCTGCGCTCCGATAGAACACAATCTATCATTTAGAATTTGAACGACTTCGCGTTTTATAGAGTTTTTGTGATGTTTACACTCAATCAAAACTACAAAATTTCCTCCGAGAGCCTCAAATCTCGCCAACACATCAATCTCATATTCTCCATCTGAACCTGCAATTTTTTCGCGTCTTTTTTCGTCAAAATCTTGTAAATCAATTCCTAAAAGTTTTATTTGGTTCTGGATTTCTATTTCAAATTGTTCAGGTGAAATTTTTGTTGAAAGGGCTAAACATTCCTTTCATAATTATTTTTACTTAACACAAACATCAATTACGGCAAGCACATCGTCAATCAATTCCGGCGATGCTTTCCCGACAAACTTTGCTTTTCGCGTATTGAAGTCAATTGATTTAACCTGCTCGACCATTATAAAGCCGGTCAGTGAACTCGAAGTGGCAACAGCGAGATGAAAGGGGATTTTGCGGTCGGTATTGGTGATTGGACAAACGATTGCCAAACCTGTAGCTCGGTTGAAAAGAGAATTACTGACAACAAGCGCGGGTCGTCTGCCTTTTTGTTCGTGTCCTGATTGCGGGTCAAAAGAAAGGGTAATGAAGTCGCCTTTTTCGGGAATATATTTTGCCATCACCAAATTTCCTTGCCGACGGGCTTTCCGAAATCTTCTTCGCTTGGCTGATAATCTTCCGGCATTTCCGCTGCCATTTTCGCTAAATCAAACTTTGGCTTTTCATCGGGAACGACGACATAGACTTCCGTCTTTTCGGGCAATTTTACATCAATCAGAAGTTTGATTTGACCGTTTTTGACTGTGCCTTTATAAGTTGCAATGCTCATAGTAACTCCAAAAGAATAATTCAGACGCAAACAGATTAGCACAGATAAAAATGATTTTTCTATCTGTGCTAACCCGTGTTTATCTGTGAACAAAATTATTCCTTCGCGCCGAATCGAAAAGTCAAACCGACGTTGAATGTAAACGGATAAGCGGGCGTGGCGTGAATTCTGGAAACCACATCGGCGGTCGGCGACGTGCGCGATTCAAAATAATTCTGTGTTTCGTAATATTTTTTGTTGAGCAGATTATCAATCGAAAAATTCAAATCAATCCATTTTTTGAGGCGTTTGGATAGCGAAAAATCAACGACATCGTGACCGGCGGCGCGAATCGAATCGTCTTCTCCGTCCAGACGATAACTCGAAATGTGCCGCCAGCTCAAAGACGAATTAAAGCCGCGCAAATCCGACAAAACCAGACTGCCGTTCGCCACCGTTTTTGGTGCGCTGTCAACGACGACGCGCTCACGCGAATTGTTATTTGCGTAATTATCGTAAAATTCGCCCGGATAAAACGCCTTGATGACCTGTGTCAAACCGCCGTTAAAACTTAAATGCCGGGTAAATCGAACTGAATTTCGCAGTTCGATTCCGTAAGCGCGGGAGCGTCCGGCAAATTCGATGCTTCCGTCGTCGGGAATGTAAACCTGCTCGTTCGAGCGGTCAATCAGAAATGAACTGACGACGGCGGAAATCCGCCGCGAATTGTAGCTTGTCCCAACCTGATAAAAATCTGTCGTCGAAATTTTCGGAGCGTTTGGGCTGCGAACCACGCCGCGCGCGTCCTGCGAAGAAATGCCGCGCCCGTAATTGGCGTAAAACGAAATAGGAGTTTTTTCAAACGGCGATAAAGCAATTGCGGCTTTCGGCTGAAAACGTCCCGCCGCTTCTTTGCCGTTCAGAATCAAAGCGCACGGATTTTGCGTGGTTACCGGATTGGCGAAATTGCTGCTGCACAAATTGCCTGTTTCTTCCGTGCCGCCGAGTTCAAAACCGTCTACATCGAACGTAAAATAATCAAACCTTAAGCCCAAATCTACGCGCAGATGACCGTTGAAAAAATCAATCGAGTTTTGCACATAACCCGCGTAATTATTCACTTTTGCGTCGGATTTGGTATAAAGCACGGTTGGATTATCAATATTTTCGGGCAGAAATTTGCGATTCGGATTGCGTCCGATTGACGGATAAAGTCCGACGTTGATTTGATTAAAATGCAGATTTCCGCCGACGGTTAAAAGCGATTGCTGACCGAAAAATTTATACGGCTGAAGATATTGCGCGTTTGCGCCTTCCTGAAGGCGCGAATCGTGCTGCTGAATTTCGTCGCCGTAAATCGGGTCGGCTAAAAAGAACGTGAAATTTGAAAATAAATCGAACAGCGAGCGCGACAAAAATGCGTCGGCTTTGAATGTCGCGCCGGATTTGAACTCTTTGCGAAAATACGTTCCGATTGTGCCTGAACCGACTTTGCCGCCGTTTTCCGGGTCAATAAATCCGAAACGGTCGAGTTCGCCCGAATTTACCAAATCGAGCGGAATCTGCCCCGACGAAAAGAAGTTATTCCGACCGAAATTTAATTTAAAACCGAGCGCGGTCGAATCATCAAATTTGTAAGTTAAATTTCCGGTGACATTATCGCGCCGGTATTTCAGAGGACTTATAAAAGGTCCGTCGGAATAGCTCGGCTCGTAAGCGATAAAAGCGTCAACATTTTTGATTTTCGGACTGTAAGCGAAAAACCCGCGAAACGAATTAAACGAACCCGCCTGAAGCCGCGCTGTAAATCGGTTCGGCAGACTTTCGCGCTGGCGGATTTGAACGACTCCAAGACCGGAAAAGTCGCCGTAAGCGGCAGAAAAAGGTCCGTTAATGATGGAAACGTCCTGCACGAGTTCCGGCGAAAGCGATTTTAGGTTTCCGAGATAACCTTGCCCGTGTCCCTGTGTTCCCTGATTTTGCTGAATATTATCAACCAGAATTTTTACGCCGCCGTTTACGCCGCCATGATCGGTGTTGAAACCGAAACGGCGGATTTCCAGAGATTTTCCGCCGCCTTCGTGCTGTCCGGCGTTGATTCCGGCGTTTAGAGTTTGTATAAGCTGATCGTCGCGTCCGAAAAGCGTGTTGTTGTAAATTGATTCGTTGCGGCGTTCAATGTCGGGCGCGAGCGTATTGTCTTCGATAACGACCGATTCGTTGACCGGCGGAACGACGAAGGAAATTTTTATCTGAACATTTGCGAGATTATCGTCTGCGGTGTAAATTCGCGTAAACGGTTCGATATTGTTGCCGGAAAATTTAACCGACAGCGATTCAGCCGGAACTTGTAGGAAAAACGCGCCTTCCGCGTCGCTGACAACGGTTAAATTCTTACCGGAAGTTTCGACTTCAATCGTCACATTCGGCACGAGTTCAAATTGCTGCGTTACAATCGTGCCGGAGAACGACCGTGTGTTTTGAGCAGATATATTTACGTTTAGCGCAATCATCAGCGCGAAAAGCACATTTAGAAATAAAGATATTTTTCTCATAAAGTTATCTGGAAACATTTAAAGAAAGCCGGATCGAAGTCTTCTTATAAATATGTTTACATCTCCGCGTTTTTTAGTTTACCAAGCGTAACACAGAAATAAAATTCGTAACACTTAGAAGTATAAATTAATTCGCGTCAACTAAAAAATCGGATTCAAATTATTTTGAGTTTGTAATATCGGACGAAGGCAGCGTTAGAAATAATTTGCCGTTTTTCACTCCTTTCAAACTTAAAAGCCCGTTGGCAAGCGCGACTATTTCCGAGACAACACCGCGCAAAGCGATAATTTCCAGACAATCGTCGTGGCTGACGTGAAGGTGCATTACGGACAAAATAGTTTCGTGAAACTTGTGCTGCAAATTTCCCATTTCCTGCGACAAGTTTCTGGCGTGATGATCATAAACCAGCGTCAGACTGCCGAGTGCCTGAATTTCCGATTCAATTTCAATTTTTTGCTGAATTAAAGTTTCACGAATCAAATCGCGCAGTGCTTCCGAGCGCGTCGCATAGCCGCGTTCGGCAATCAAGCGGTCGTAGTTCTCCAATAAATTCTGGTCAATGCTGACTCCGAAACGAATAATGTCGCTCAATTTTTTTCACCTCAAAATTCTACTCAGGTCAAAAATATAGCATTAAAAGTTAAAGGCGGATAATTAGTCCGCCTTTAACTACTCAAAAATTATCGCTCGATTTTATTTGACCATTACGGCGTTTCCGTTCAATTTAATCTTGGCGGGAATTTTTCCGTTTCCGTTTCCATTTCCGTTCGACACCGCCGCCGCTTTGCGTTTCATTCCGGCAATTTTGCCGTAGACGGTCAACGCTTGCGCGACGATTTGATCCATATTGTAGTATTTGTAAGTCGCCAGTCGCCCGACAAAATGAACATCGGGGCGTGAATCGGCTAATGATTTATATTTATTATAAAGCTCGGCGTTTTCCGTGCGCGGAATCGGGTAATACGGATCACCTTCGGCTTGCGGATATTCATAAACAATGCTCGTTTTTTTATGTTCCTGTCCGGTCAGATATTTGAATTCCGTGATTCTCGTATAAGCCTGTTCGTTCGGATAATTAACGACGGGGGCGGTTTGAAACTGTTCCGTGTCTTGCGTTTCGTGCTTAAATTCGAGCGAACGATACGGCAATTTTCCGTAACGGTAATTGAAAAAAGAATCTACCGGTCCGGTATAAATCATTTCACGATACGGAATATCGTTAGCAATTTCCCGATAATCGCAGTTGAGCATAATCTTGATATTCGGATTGTCGAGCAAATTCTCGAACATTCTGGTATAGCCGTTTTTCGGCATCGCCTGATAAACGTCGGTAAAATAACGGTCGTCGCGGTTTGTTCGGGTCGGAACGCGCGCCGTCACCGATGCGGCGAGTTCCCACTAGTTTACATCTAGTTTACAATGAAACTGATTTGCTGAAAATAATTTAATAATCTATCGAAGCAGTATTTCTATGACTATAACTCCTTTAGCCATTACTAGCAATGAAGTATTCACAAACCCTATTGTAGAATCAGGTGCTGATCCGTGGGTCATTTTTTGGATGAATAATTATTACTACTGCTGCGGCAGTGAGGATGGCATTAGCGTAAGTAAATCGAAGAAGTTGAAAGACATTGGAACAGTTCCCAGAGTCAAGGTATGGATTGCTCCTGAAGGCACAAACTATTCGCAAAACATTTGGGCGCCAGAACTGCATCGTTTAGATGGTAAATGGTATATCTATTTTGCTGCCGATGACGGAAATAATGCAAATCACCGGATGTATGTTCTCGAAAGAGATAACGAAAATCCGCAAGGTTCATATA
>JALYQJ010000387.1 GCA_030855875.1 Acidobacteriota bacterium | reverse complement strand
CGAGATAAAAGCCGTTTAGTTCCATCACGGCAATCGGCAGAACGCAGTCGAATTCGAGTTTGGCGACTTTGATGAGTTCGTCCTGTTTTAATCTTTCAACGATTTTTTCACGCAGCGGAACCATCGTTGCGGCATCGCGGGCGGCATATTCGATTTGCGACTGTGAAAGCTCCGGTGCGCTCCAGTTTGAAACCTGTTCGGATTTATCGAGTTCGATGCCGAGAAAAAACGACGTGACTTCCGCCAGATTATGCCGCCGGTCCTGATCACCCGCCGCGATTAACTGACTGGCGAGAAGCGTGTCGAAAACGCCGCCGAGTTCGACATCCAAATGATGTTTTACCCATTTCGCGTCAAATTTCGCGTTGTGCGCGATTTTTATCGGTTTCGGCGCGGCGAGAATTTCGCGCAGCGGCGCAAGTTCCGGCGCGGTTCGCAAATCACCCTTGTCAGCGAACGGCTTTAAATCAATGACTTTCGTATCTTTGCCGTTGCTCAGTTGGACGAGCCGAATCGTGCCTTCATACGGATCGAGTTCGGTCGTCTCCGTGTCGAAACCGATGTAATCTTCGGTTTTGAGTTCGTCGCAAGCCTTTTTTATTCCTTCCGCGTCGCTGATGAGTTGAAAATAAACTTCCATACTTTCAATGATAAATGATAAACGGTGAATGATAAATGCAGATGCGTATTGTTTCAAATATCAATCAATTCAAAGTATTTTTGGCTGCGTTTTCTCGAATTTTTCACTAAAGATTACAGTTCAAAAAAAAAAGACACATAACCGAAAATTCAATCACGTATCTCTTTTGATCTTCACTCTATTTTATTGAGGAAGTTAATTGTTCGGTATGTCTGTTCCCGGAAAGAAATTCTACAAAATTCGGTTACAAAGCACTAAATCCGTTTTCAATTAAATGGATGAAATAAAAAGGCGAAAATCCGCACGGCAGTAAAAGTGTAAACTACTCAAATTTCGGCACTATTGCTGAGGCGCACGTGTTTCCGCATTGGACACTAAATCAAACTCGAATAAAACAGCAGCAGCCAGCCGGCGACGACGATAAATAAGAGTAAGCCCAAATCTCTGGTTTGAAATTGATTTTCCTGATCACGCATTTTTAATTTACCTCTAAAAAATTTCCCTTCACAACATTAACGCGAATCTATTAGACGAAAAGTATCAAAAGTTTGGCATAAAATTTGTAAAATAATTTGCGCGCTCCATCTGAAATTCGTAAAAACGACGATTTTGGTTTCGATTTCAGGAAAATTTTTGCAAAACGCGATTTTTTGTTTGCAGAATGAAGATAAGGATTCGCCGCGAATTACACGAATAAAGAATTGTTTTTGTTTCTTATTCACGATTATTCGTGTAATTCGTGGCTGGTTTCTTTACGTGGTAAAATATTTGAGAGTTATGAGCAATATTCAACCGATTTTAGATAAAGTTTTGGGCGGCGAAAGATTAACTGCCGAAGATGCAACCGCGCTTCTCGGATCAAACGATTTTGTCCGAATAGGACTCGCCGCGCACGAAATTCGGATGCGGAAAAATCCGACCGATGTCGTTACATACATTATTGACCGCAACATCAATTACACGAACGTCTGCAACGTCGTCTGCACATTCTGCGCGTTTTATCGCCGACCGGGAAAGCCGGAAACTTACGTTCATTCGATTGAAGAAATCGAAAAACGGATTGACGAAACGATTGAATTAGGCGGCACAGGCGTTTTGATGCAGGGCGGACTTCACCCCGATTTCAATATCGAATGGTATGAAAATCTGCTTTCGACGCTTCACGCGAAATATCCGACGTTTCAACTGCATTGCTTTTCGCCGCCGGAAATTCACAATATTTCTTTAATCAGCAAACTCGATTACGAAACGATTATGCGCCGATTAAAAGACGCGGGACTTTATTCGATGCCCGGCGGCGGCGGCGAAATTCTCGACGATGAAGTTCGCCGCCGCGTTTCGACGAAATGCAACACGCAAGAATGGCTCGACGTAATGCGGGCGGTTCACAAAGTCGGACTTCGTTCGACGGCGACGATGATGTTCGGCATCGGCGACAACATTTCGCACCGCGTCAAACATCTCCAAAGAATCCGCGACGTGCAGGACGAAACCGGCGGCTTCACGGCGTTTATTCCGTGGACGTTTCAACGCGAAAACACCGCGCTCGGACGCAAAATCACCGAAGAACCGACCGGCATTGATTATCTGAAAATGCTTGCCGTTTCGCGCATTTTTTTGGACAATGTGCAGCACATTCAATCATCGTGGCTGACGCAAGGTTTGCGATTGGGGCAAACCGCGCTGCGTTTCGGCGCGGACGATATGGGTTCGATTATGATTGAAGAAAACGTCGTGTCGGCGGCGGGCGCGAACACCGAAGCGAACGAAAAAGAACTGCGCTATCAAATCCGCGAAGCCGGATTCATTCCGCAGCAGCGCGATATTTTGTATGAATACGTCAATCGTGAAAACGCGGCGGAACTTGACGCGCGAAATTCGATTCCGCTCAAACAATTGAGCGTGGCATTCGCCGATTGAGCATTTTATTGTGTCAAAATAGAATTATAAAGTTTATGATGTTATATAGTTCTTGTAGTTAGATAATTGAAATCTCAATATAAAATAGGAAATACTCAAACCAAAATGAAAAAAAATTCAAGAGCTTCTCGTCAAACAAAGCAATCAACTTCAAAATCAAATACTTTTGATACTCAACCACAAACTGCTGAACCCTCTGAAATTCCTGTAATTAAACAAGGCATATACAGCGAATATCTTAATCGGAATCTGAATATAAATCAGATAATGGAAGAAAGGAAGGTTCAGTTGAAGAGAATTTCGCAGTTTAGGGAAGATAGAGCGATCTTAGTTTATGCTGCTGATTTTAGAAAAGCTAATATTGCTCCGACGCATATTAACTCGCTGGACATAATGCCTATCAACGATCAACTCTCAATCCTTGAGGGTAATCGTCTAGATTTTATTCTCGAAACTTCAGGCGGATTTGGGGATGTTGCAGAGGAAATAGTAAAACTGATCAGAAATAAGTTTCAAGAAGTAAATATTATAGTTCCAGGAACTGCAAAAAGTGCAGGAACTATAATTGCTATGGCTGGTGATGATATTTTAATGGAGGCAGTATCTGCATTGGGTCCCATTGATGCTCAAATAAGTTATCAAGGGAAACAATTTTCAGCAGAAGCCTTTATAAAAGGACTTGATGATATAAAGGAAGAAGTTATAAAGGAAAAAGGTCTTAATCAAGCATACGTGCCGATTTTGCAAGCTATCTCACCGGGCGAAATTAGAAATGCTAAAAATGCAATGGAATTTGCACAAGTATTAGTAAGAGAGTGGTTGGTGAAATACAAATTCAAAAACTGGACGCACCGAGCGCGAACTAATGAGGAAATTACTTCAGAAGAACGGAGTGCTAGAGCATTCGAGATTGCCGAAAAATTATCCCAACATAGCGAATGGCTAACACACTCACGTTCTATAAAAATTGATGACCTGCGGAAAATGGAACTGATAATAACTGATTACTCAGACAATGAACAGTTAGCCGACGCAATTAGAAGGTATTATATTCTCCTCCAATTAACCTTTGAGAAAAGTAATATCTATAAAATTTATGAAACTCCTGATTCGCAGATTATTAATCAAGTGAATATTCCAAATGCAATACCTCCACAACAGATGGTTCCTGCTGAACTGCCGCAAGAGATAACTAAAAATACAAAAGCATTAGATGTTGATATTAATTGTGGTTTGTGTGGCACAATCAATAAGTTTCAAGCTAGATTTTCTAAAAGTGAACCACTTAAGCCGGGATTCAAAAACTTTCCTGTTACTAACAAATTTAAATGCTTGAACTGTCAAACAGAAAATGATATGACAGTTGCTAGAAATCAAATTGAGAAACAGTTTGGCAAAAAAATCGTGTCGTGAATTTAATTTAATTTTATAAATGGAGAAACTATGAAAGAAAAAGAAGCAAAAAAATCAAGAAAGAAGGCAACCGATAAGGATAAATACCCAAGTGAATACAGTTTGATTTTTGATGGGATTGTTGCTCAAGAAGGAAGTGAAAGCAATGATGTAAACCAAGAAATTAATGAACTGAGAAAAGCCGCAATAAGCATCAACGAACCAAAATACACATATACGACGAGTTCCTCGGTTTACAATCCTGTTGTAACTATTCGTTAACGAAATTCACAGCATCACTACAAATAAAAAAGAGGATATTATAACGTCCTCTTTTTTATTTGCTTACAAAACTCTTACGTTCACCTCGCTTTCAATCTGTTACTCTTAAATCTGCAATAATTTTATCAATCGAAAAAGGGAAGAAATGCAAAACGTCATCGAAATCGAACAATCACGCGACAGTATCCACTGGAAAAATTTATCAATCGTCATCATTTTTCATATTTTAACCGCTGCGGCTTTATTCGTGTTTAGCTGGGAAAATCTCGCGGCGATGCTTATCGGAAATTGGATTGTCATCAGTTTGGGGATCGGTTTGGGCTATCACCGTCTGTTGACCCATCGAAGTTTTAAAGCACCGAAATGGCTCGAATACACGCTGACGGTTTTCGGTTCGATGGCGATTCAGGACGACGCGCCGAAATGGGTGGCGACGCACCGCATTCATCACGCTTTTACCGAAACCGACAAAGACCCGCATTCAACCCGACCGGGATTTTTTTGGGCGCATCTCGGCTGGATTATAAAAGGCACGGCGAACGATCACGACGAAGTTGTTCTGAAAAAATATGTTCCCGATTTGATGAAGGATAAATTTCACGTTTTATTTGCAAGATATTATTATGTTCCGCTGATTCTTTCGGGATTTCTCTTTTATGCCGTCGGCGGCTGGTCAATGGTTTTGTGGGGCGTTTTCCTGCGCGTCGTCGTCGGTTGGCACACGACTTGGTTTGTTAATTCGCTCGCGCATATTTTCGGCAAACGTCCGTTTGAAACAAAGGACGATTCGACGAACAACTGGTTTGTCGCCATTCTCACATTCGGCGAAGGCTGGCACAACAATCATCACGCTTTTCCGACTTCGGCGCGTCACGGCTTGAAATGGTATCAGTTCGATATGAACTGGCTGACGATTCAAATCTTCAAAAAACTCGGATGGGCGAAACAGATTCGCGTTTTCGATACGGAAAAACCGTCCGCCGAATTGAAACGCGCCGCGTAAAATCTTAATATTCAAAACACGAAAAGCAGACAGATAATTTCGGCGGCAAAAATCCGGTTTATTCGGAAACTTGTAAAAGACTCTTTTCGTAGTTTTTACAATGAAACTAATACCTTTTACGATTACGGCTTTGATAAATATCGGCATCGGAGTCGTTTTGTTTTTCTTTTTACTGCTGGGTTTGAACGGTTATTCAGGCAAACAAGCCGAGCCGGGTTTAATTTTATTTATCGTCTGGATTTTGCTGGTTTCGCTGCTGACAGGCATTTTGAGCGTTGTCACAACTAATTATTTGACAACGAATAAATCAATGAATTTTTGGGTTGGTTCGCTGATTTCGATTCTGCTTTTCTGCATCGTCGGCGCGGCGTTTAGCGTTGTCGGATGGTTTGTAAGTCTATTCTTAAGCGAGGCATTGAGGTAAAAAATTATGGCGGAAAACGATGAAAATATTAAAACTTACGCGGAATTCTGGGGTTTTTACGTCGCCGAACACAATCAGCCGTTGACGCGGCTTTTTCATTTTGTCGGCACGTCGCTCGGAATCGTTCTGCTCGTTTGGATCGTTCGCAGCGGAAACTGGCTTTATCTGCCGCTTTGTTTCGCAGTCGGTTACGCCTTCGCGTGGTTTTCGCATTTCGTCATCGAGAAAAACAAACCGGCGAGTTTTAAATATCCTCTGTGGTCTTTTATCTCCGATTACAAAATGATGTGGTTTATGCTGACCGGCAGAATGAATGCCGAAGTCGAACGAGTCGCTAAACATTGAGCATTCATCATTTATTATTTATCAATCGGCTTTTGCCAAATGTTAAATGTTCGATGATAAATGTTTTGAAATCAGTTCGAGCGAGCGATTCTGGCGATACGAAATATTAAAATGCCCGTCGTCGAATTCTTCGTGAATAAAAGGCACATCTAGTTTTTCAAGTCGCTCACACAAAATTTTCGCGCCCAAATCAAGGGCGAATTCGTCGCGTGTTCCCGCGTCAACGTAGAGCAGCTTTAGAGATTTTAAGTTTTCCGCGTATTTTTCAACCAATCGAACCGGATCGTGCGCGAGCCATCGCGCCCAAACATCTTCGCGTATTTCGCCGGTTTTCAAATCAAACGGCAAATCGAAATCCGCTCCATTCGGCGAATAACACGCGCTCATTCCGATAATATTCAAACCCGAAAAATCATCCTTCGCTTTTTTCGCGTCTTCGTCCCAAAATTTTTCGACGAATTTCTTCGGATCGCCCTTAATCGCGCGAAACGCTTTCGGAAAATCGGGCAGATAGCAGTAATTGAAATAGCAGTCGCCGCTCGTCGAACACGCGAGACCGAAAATGTCGGAATGCCGCATTGCCATAATTAACGCGCCGTAACCGCCCGAAGATTTTCCCATCACGGCGCGGGAATTTTTATCACGAATCGTGCGAAAATTTTCGTCAACAAACGGCACGATCTCCCGCGTCAAATAATCTTCGTAATCGCCGGTCGCGCTCGAATTTATATATTGCGAACCGCCGTAATGCGTAAAACAATCGGGCAAAACGGCGATCATCGGTTTGATTGCGCCCGAAGCGATTAACTTATCCATTCGCTCGGCGTAATTCGGCGTAAACGCGCTGTCATTGAGCATCATTCGTCCGCGTCCGGTAAATCCGGTCAGCGCGTAAACCGTCGGATATTTTTTGTTTTCGTCGTAATCCGGCGGCAGATAAACGATCACGTCGCGGACGTATTCGTCGCCCGGCGAATTATTTTTCAAAACTTCGCTCTTGTGTTGTAAAGTAACGACAGTTCCTTGCGTTTGCTTTTCGGTAGTCATAACATTAATTTTTGACTTTCAAGCGCGGAAGCGTCAAGTTTTGAAACAATTATGGCAAGCGAGATTTTTTCCGTAAATCCGAACGCGCTGAATTCGACAATCGAATTTCTGACCGCGATGGTTACGCCGACGCTGCTTATTTCGGCGACGGGTTCGCTCGTGCTTTCGACATCAACCCGTCTCGGACGAGTCGTTGACCGCGCCCGCGAATTGGAAAAGCGTTTGAGCGATCTGATTACCACCGAAGATAAGGAAAAAATTCCTCTTTACGACAAAAGGCTCGACACGATTGTCAATCTTCTCGATAAAGTAACGACGCGCTCGCGCATTTTGCAAAAAGCGATGGGCGCATTTTATTACGGACTCGGATTTTTTATTTTGACGAGCGTGACGATTGCCGTCGCCGGACTTTTCGGCGTTTATCGCTGGCTGCCGATTCCGGTCGGTATTATCGGAATTTTTTATCTGTTTTACGGCAGCGTTTTGATGCTCCGCGAAACCAGAATGGCGACCGCGACGATCAACGCCGAAATGGATTTTACGTGGACGCTGGCGAAAACCGTCGCGCCGCGCGAAATCATCAGCCGTTATACAAAAATGATTGACGAAAATATCGAAAAGACGAAAGACTGAAAATCAATTACGAATTTCAAATTACGAATTACGAATGAAAAAAAATTCTATCCGAAACTTTTCATAATCAAACGCAATTCGTAATTCGTAATTCGTAATTCGTAATTGCTTATGATGCCGAAATTTTTAGAACTTTACCGCAGTGGTGAACTCGAAAGCAGAGTCGAAAAGTTAGAAAAACTGCTCGAATCCTGCACGGTTTGTCCGAAAGACTGCGGCAACAATCGTCTGAACGACGAAATCGCGGCGTGTTATTCGGGACGGCTTCCGATTGTTTCGAGTTATACGGCGCATTTCGGCGAAGAACCTGTTTTGTCCGGCACGAACGGCGCAGGAAATATCTTTTTCGGCAACTGTAATCTGCGCTGCGTTTACTGTCAGAATTATCAAATCTCGCAGACGTGGAAAATGCAGAAAAAGAACGAGATAACACACGAAAGGTTGGCGGAAATGATGCTTGAACTACAAGCGAAAGGCTGTCACAACATCGGTTTTGTTTCGCCGACGCATTTTGCGCCGCAGCTTGTAAGAGCGATTTTAATCGCGGCTGAAAAAGGTTTGCGCCTTCCAATTGTTTACAACACGAACGCTTACGATTCGGTCGAAGTTTTGAACTTGCTTGACGGAATCGTTGACATTTATCTGCCTGATTTGAAATATGCCGAAAACGACGCGGGTTTTACGTTTTCAAAAGTGCGCGATTACACAACGCACGCGCGGGCGGCGATAAAGGAAATGTTTCGTCAGACGGGCGATAATTTGAGTTATGACGAAAATGGTTTACTGCAAAAAGGTCTGGTCATTCGGCTGCTCGTTTTGCCGAATGATTTGGCGGGAATCGCGGAAAACTTAAAGTGGATAAAAGAAGAATTATCACCGAAAACCGCGATTTCATTGATGGCGCAGTATTACGCGACGAACAAAGCCGCTTCGGACGAGCGTTACATTTTGCTTTCCCGAAGAATCAGCGAAAGAGAATGGTTTTCGGCGATTGAAATTTTGGAAGATTTGGAAATGGAACAGGGTTTTATGCAGGAATACGAATCGGCTTCGCATTATTATCGCCCCGATTTTACCGACGCGAAAAAGCCCTTTAAAGATATTCGGGATTTTCAGAAAACTTAAAATGACAGAAAAAGACAAAGAATTTATGCGCCGCGCAATTTATTTGGCGCAAAACGGAATTGATAAAAACGCGGGTGGACCGTTTGGCGCAGTCGTTGTCAAAGACGACGAAATAGTCGGCGAAGGATTTAATCAGGTAACTTCGACCAACGACCCGACGGCGCACGCCGAAATTGTCGCTATCAGAAATGCCTGCGAAAAACTCGGAAATTTTCAGCTTGACGGCTGTGTTTTATACACTTCGTGCGAGCCGTGTCCGATGTGTCTCGGCGCAATTTACTGGGCGCGACCGGCACGGGTTTTTTACGCCTGCACGCGCGAAGACGCGGCAAACATCGGTTTTGACGATCAGTTTATCTACGAAGAAATCGAGAAAAACTTTGAGCATCGGCAAATGAAACTCGTCAATTTGATGCGCGACGAAGGCTTGACGATTTTTGAGAATTGGGCGGACAAAGCGGACAAAACAAAGTATTAGAGGTGAATGGTGAATGGTGAATAATGAGTTTTCAGATTTTCATTCACCATTCACCATTCACCACTCACCACTAAAAAATGTCTTCATTTTTCAATAATTACTTTTTCATTTTTCTCGCCATCTTAGCGGGAATGGCAATGCCGACGCAAGCGACCGTCAACAGCAAACTGGCGGAATCGGTGAGCAGTCCGATTCTCGCGGCGTTTATTTCGTTTGCAATCGGGACAATCGCTTTGTTCGTTTATATTTTGCTGACCGGCGTTCCCTTAACCGATTTGTTTTCGTCGAAAAACGCGCCGCCGATAGCGTGGATCGGCGGATTTTTAGGCGCGTTTTTCGTTTCCGTAATGGCTGCTGCCGTGCCGCGCATCGGTGTCGCGCTCGCATTTTCTCTGGCAATTGGCGGGCAAATGCTCGTCACGCTTTTGATTGATCATTTCGGCTGGCTCGGCGTTCCCGAAAAACCGATAAATCTGTGGCGCGTTCTCGGCGCGGCTTTGATTACGGTCGGCGTGATTTTGATTCGTAAGTTTTAGTGAATTTTTATGAAAAAGATTTTAATGCTTTGGTTAATAATTTCTTTGATTGCAACGTTCATATTTTTCTTTTTACTTATAGAACTTCATTCTCACGACCCTTATCAATGGGCAAATCCAAATTTTGAAACTGTCGAAAGCCGTAATCTATATAATGAAAGAAAAATACTTTATTTTTATTTTATGGTTGGGACTTTTGGTTCATTTGTAGTTTCAGTTGTAGTTTGGATATGCCAAAAAATTAAAGAAAGAAATTCAAAATTGCATTGAAAATCTAATGACTAAATTTATTCTCAACAATCAAACAATCGAAACTGCTTTGCCGAAAGGCTCGACGGTTTTGGATTTTGTGCGTTATCACAAAAATCTTAAGGGAACAAAAATCGGCTGTCGGGAAGGCGATTGCGGAGCCTGCACGATTTTGGTCGGCGAGATTGTTGGTGAAAAAGTAAAATATCGCTCGCAGACTTCGTGTTTAATGCCGCTCGCCAACGCCGCCGGAAAACACATCGTGACGGTCGAAGGCATCAACAAACCAAATGATGAATTGACCGAAGTTCAAACGGCGATGGTCGAAAACAGCGGAACGCAGTGCGGATTTTGCACCGTCGGTTTCGTGATGTCGCTGACCGGATTTTGTCTTGACGAAACGCCGAAATCGGTTGAGTCGGCGATCTCTGCGATTGACGGAAACATTTGCCGCTGCACCGGCTATAAATCAATCGAACGCGCGGCGGAAAGTTTGACGCAAGTTTTGAATTCCAAAAATGGGCAATCGCGCATTGATTTTGCGATTAAAAAAGGCATCGTTCCCGACTATTTTTCAAACATTGCAGAAAGAATTGAAAATCTCAAATCTGAAATCTCAAATCTTGAATCACAAACTTTAAATCCAAAATCCAAAATCCAAAACCCAAAATCCTTCATCTCCGGCGGAACAGATTTATACGTTCAGCGACCCGAAGAGATGATTAACGATGACGCGGCGGAAAATCTTTTTGATGATTCGGCGTTGCGCGGAATTTCAGAAAGTGCCGAATTGATCGAAATCGGCGCGTCCGCCGTCGTCACGGATTTGCTCGAATCTGAAATAATCAATAAACTTTTTCCGAATCTCTACAAACATCTCAAACTCGTTTCCTCAACGCCGATTCGCAATATGGCAACGCTCGCCGGAAACTTCGTCAACGCTTCGCCCATCGGCGATATGACGGCGTGGTTTCTCGCGCTCGACGCTTCGATTGTTTTCAACAACGAGCGCGAAATTCCGCTACGCGATTTTTATCTCGGATACAAAACTCTTGAGAAAACGGACGACGAATTCATCACGAAAATTCGTTTCCAAACAGATTTCACTCATTTTAATTTTGAAAAAGTCTGCAAACGCACATATTTAGACATCGCTTCGGTCAACACGGCAATTTCGCTGAAAGTTGCTGATAATTTGATCGAACACGCGCACGTTTCAATCGGCGGAGTCGCGCCCGTTCCGCTTTATCTAAAGAAAACTTCCGAATTTCTGCGCGGCAAACCAATCAACGAAACAATAATCAACAAGGCAAACGAAATCCTAAACACCGAAATCAGTCCGATTTCCGACGTGCGCGGCTCGGAAATTTATAAAAGATTGCTGGCGCGACAGCTTTTTACGGCGCATTTTGTCGAGTTGTCTAATATTTAATTCACCACAGTGAACATAGAGTTTATGATTGTTTTTGAATGGCTGAAAAATTGGTTTGAAAATAATGAACAAATTTTGGCAGAAAAGAAAATTGAATTTTTGTTTTCAAAGTTAAATGAGAACCCTGACAAATTTTCCCAATCAGTTGATATTGATACTGAAAATAAAATGGCGCGAATTGATCTTTGGGAAACTGGAGAATGTGATTTTGACATAATTGAAAATGAAACAGCAAAACAACTTTACTGGGAAAATAGAATTATAGAAACAGAAAAAGATTTATTTGATTTTCTCAATAAAGGTATTTCAGAGTTATAAAATCTCTGTGTTCTCTTTGTCCCTATATTGAATTCGTTTTATGAAAAATGTAGATTCAAAATCGCACGTTCGCGGCGAATCAGTTTATCTCGACGACATTCCTTTTCAAATTATCTTGACAAACACATACAAGTAATGACAATTAAATTATGAAATTTGATTGGAATCCTGACAAAGCTAAAGAGAATGAAAAAAAGCACGAAGGCGTTTCATTCGAGGAAGCAGTTCAGGTTTTCTATGATGAAAATGCGGTTGAAGATTACGACGATGAACATTCGGACGCGAAGGAAATTCGCTATTTCAGAATCGGTAATTCTTCAAAAAGATTGTTGAGAGTTTCATTTACCATTTTGATAGATGAAACTGATGAGGAAATCCTCAGAATAATTTCCGCCCGTAAAGGCAAGACAAAAGAGGAAAAGATTTATTATGAGCAAAACCGATAAAGAATTGATTTTAGAAGTTACGCAGGAAGAATATGATGAAGCGATGAAAAAGGGCTGGAATGACGACGACATTCAAAAGCCAGGAAAGCATCGCTATCGCCGAACAACAAGAGTTGCAAAACCTTCGGAAGCAAAAGTAAAAATCACAATGTGGCTTGACGGCGATATTTTGATGCATTTTCAAAAACGCGCTGCCCCGTCGAATGCCGCGCCGTATCAAACACAGATTAACCACGAACTGCGAAAAATAATGGAGAAGGATTTGTCGGACGAGACGACGGAAATCAATAAAAGCATCGAAACATTAACGACCAACAAAAATTTTATCCGCGCCGTCGC
>JALYQJ010000384.1 GCA_030855875.1 Acidobacteriota bacterium | reverse complement strand
TGCGCTCGCTTTATTCGTGTTTTCGGGACTGCTTGCGAAAATGTTAGGAGCGATAAAAGTCGCGGGCGCGGAAGCGGGCAAGGAAATCTCTCTGCAAAAATGGATTTTCGATTCCATCTTCGCGCCGCTCGCTTCGCCGGTAAATGCTTCGCTGATGTTCGCCGTTTCTTATATTTTATTCTGGCTTTTCCTGATGTGGCTTTTGTATCGAAGACGAATCTACATAAAAGTTTAAGGATAGCCACAAAAAGGCACAAAAAACACAAATTTTTAGCCACGAATTACACGAATTACACGAATTATTTTTTATTTTCTTATTCGTGTTAATTCGTGTAATTCGTGGCTAGTTTTCTTTTTTTTGTTTGCGTATTTTGTGCCTTTTTGTGGCTAATTAATTTCTAAGTTCTTAATCTCGATTGCCAATTCGCGTTCGAGATTTTCCTTTTCCGTCGCTAAATTTTGACGTTCCTTTTGCATTTGTTCGATTTGAGATTCCTGATCGCCCGCTTTGGCGATATAACGTGCAATCAACTGTTTGGCTTCGGGCGTTTTCGCTAATGCTTCGATATTTTCCCGAAGTCTGGTTTGGTCTTCGGAAATCCTCTTTTCTGCTTCTTCAAAAGATTCGAGTTTGGCATTAATTTGATTGATCTTCATACGCAAATCAATCAGCTTCGCCAGTTTTGCGCGCGTCGCTTCGTCAATGAAACGACTCGTCACAAAAACTTCCAAATCCTTCGGCGAAAGCGTTGAAAGACTGTATTTATCCATCATTCCCTGATTTTCGGCGACGGTAATCTGCTTGTTTTCAAACGGAGCGAGCTGGACGCGAAAACGATAAAAACGCGCCGTTGTGTAATCGGGTTTGGCGAAATTGTCGGATAAAATCCAGTTTTGTCGAACCGGATGTTCGACATAAATCGTTTTGGCACGGTCGGTTTGATTCGATAAATTGTAAACTTTTTTGTTCGAGCGAAAATAGTGAATTTGAAAAACGCCGTCCACAATTTTGACTAGCTTCGCCGGTTCGCGGTCAGCTGTTTTCACGATTCTGACTAGCGTTCCCAAATCGAGCGCGAATGAAATCAGGCGTTGTTCCTTCGGTTTAAGACGTTCCATCAAGGCTTCACCGGCGTAAGCGTCGCGGTCGAGAACGGTCATCGAACCGCCTTCAAACGTCATCGCCGTTATATTTTTCAAAAGCAGACCGCTCATCGGTCGCGGATTCGCCCGCCGGACGGCTTCGATTTCCGTTTCTTCATCATCGGAAGATTCAGTTTCCCCTTCATCTTCGCGGAAAATCGAAACTCTTTCGCCTTCCATTTTCGTTTGAATAATCGGAATCAATGCCGAACGGTTTCTGGCGACCGAAACCGGCTGTTCGATTTTATATTCAAATAAATCGCCGATTTCCGAGCCGCTCGCCGCTGTTTGCACATCAGATTTTTCGCCGATTATCGCGTCGCTGACGCTCGTGCCGGAAAAGCCGGAAGAAACGATAAAATTATTATTCGCGCCGTCAAACATCGGTTTCGGCGCGGGCGGCGGCGGTGCGCTTCCTGCTCCGCTTCCGTTACCACTTCCTCTGCCCATTCCGCTGCCGTCGCCTGTTCCATTTCCTTCGCCAGTGCCGTTTTCGGGATCGTAAATTTGCGGCTGCAAATTCAAATCTTCGGGAATCGGAACAATCGGGCGATAACGATAAAGCGGTTTTTGCAGATTTTGAATAAACGAAATCGGCGAGCCGGAAACGAGCGAAAGTTGCACGTTCGACCAATCTTCTTCGCTGACGTTATCAACAATCGCCCAGCCCTGAAAAAACGGTTTTCCCGCTTCGTCCAAAACAACGCGATAAGTCGTTTTCCAGATCGGCGCGGCAATCGTGTAGCTGACAATCATTTCCCGTGCGCCTGCGCCTTCACTCGTGACGGTAATAGTTTTTGCGTCGCGCCGCCGGGTCGAAGCCGTCGCATTGGCAAATTCGTTCAAATCGCGTTTTGTGCCTTCGTCCAATAATTTAACGCTGCGAACATCGGCTAAATCGAAATTTGAGATTTCGCCGGTTTCGGAAACGATGACGAGAAAATACGCGATGTTTGAAGATTTGTCTTTTTCTCCGGCAACAGCACGTTTTTCGACGGTCAAAATTGAACCTGTCGCCAATGTTTTATTTGAAGTGACGGCGACTTTCGCGCCCTGCATCTGCGATAAAACTTCGGAGATTCCGCCGCCTTCTTCGGATTTCGATTCGACCGAAAACGGAATTTCCGCCGTTCTCGCCGAAGCGGGAAGCGAGGAATTATAAGAAACCGCGCCGATTCTGCCTTCGCCCAAATCAAGCACGATCATTGATTTCAAAACGTCGTCAATCTGCGATTGCTTAAACGAAAGATTTACCTCTGCATTGCCCGAAACAACGCCGCGCCGTTCAATATAAGCAACGCCGTTCGAGTATAAAACGACGCGGCGAATCGGCAATTGGTTTGAATTGCCGTTGAGGAAATTGGCGTTTGTATGAGTAGTTTGTGTAAATTTTTTATTGCTGCGAACTTGCGCCTGAAGCGAAAACGAACACAGCAACATCAGCGCGAGAAAAAGTTTAATTCTCATCTAAATCATTTATCCTTTTAATTTATGTTGTTTGTAAGACTCAGCCTAAAAGATGAGATGAGAGTTTGAAACGGTTGCTTTTACAGTAAAAAGATAATTTGTAGAAGTTTTTCAAAATTATTTTTAACGCAAAGGCGCAAAGGCGCAAAGATTTTTAAGATAAACAATTAGAGATAGAAACATTTGTTTTTCTTAGCGTCTTTGCGCCTTTGCGTTAAAAATTCTTCTTAATATGTCGCATTTGCCGCCGAAACGACTTTTTCCGCCGCGTCGCGCATCCCGTCTGCCGAAATGATGTTGATGTCGGATTCGCGCAGAACACGTTTGCCTTCTTCGACGTTCGTGCCTTCGAGTCGGGCGACTACCGGAATCGAAATGCCGAGATTTTTCGCCGCCGCGACCACGCCGTTCGCCACCATATCGCAGCGCACGATGCCGCCGAAGATGTTGATTAAAACGGCTTTCACGTTTTCGTCCGCCAATAAAATGCGAAAAGCGTTTTCGACGCGCTCTTGAGATGCGCCGCCGCCAACATCCAGAAAGTTTGCGGGTTCGCCGCCCGCGAGTTTAATAATGTCCATCGTCGCCATCGCCAAACCAGCACCGTTGACCATACAGCCGATGTTGCCGTCGAGCTTGATATAGTTTAAGTCGAATTTTGAGGCTTCGATTTCAAGCGGTTCTTCTTCATTTAAATCGCGCAGTTCGGCGTAATCTTTATGGCGAAACATCGCGTTATCATCAAAATTCACTTTCGCGTCGAGCGCGATCAAACGATTGTCTTTGGTGAGCAAAAACGGGTTGATTTCGACAATCGTCGCGTCCATTTTTTGATAAGCGTCATAAAGCGCGAGCATAAATTTCGCCGCTTGCCCGATTAAATCAGCGGGAATTCCGAGACCGAACGCCAGATTTCGGGCTTGAAACGGGCGAAGTCCGACCGACGGATCAATCGTTTCTTTTAAAATCAATTCCGGCGTTTCTTCGGCGACTTTTTCGATGTCCATTCCGCCCGCCGATGAAGCCATAAAAACATCTCTCCCGCTCGTCCGGTCGAGCGTGATGCCGAGATAAAATTCTTTATCAATCGGCAAACCTTCTTCGACGAAAACGGTTTTGACTTCGGTTCCATCCGGTCCGGTTTGGTGCGTAACGAGCGTCATTCCGAGCATGTTTTCGGCGATTTCTCTTGCTTCTTCCGGCGATTTGGCGAGTTTTACGCCGCCGCCTTTGCCACGTCCTCCGGCGTGAATCTGCGCTTTGACGACCGTTATTTCAGTTCCCAATTCCCGCGCCGCCTTTTCGGCTTCTTCCGCGCTGCGGGCGACGATTCCGCGCGGAACCGGAACGCCGTAATTTTTTAGAAGTTCTTTTCCCTGATATTCGTGTATTTTCATAAATTTAGGATTGCCTCGCAAACGCCTGCAATTGACGGATTTTACAACGTTTCCGCAAATTTCGGCGGCGGTCTTTTGATTTGCAAACACCAAAAGTTTAGCTGTCACAATAATAAAAAGCAAAGGCAGCCGATTTACAGACTGCCTTTGCCGATTTCAGATAAAGCCGATTTTAATTTTTCTGCGTCGTATCAACGATGATTTTTGACAATTTCCATTCCTTGCCTTCGGGAATGTAATTTATCTCAAACTTCGTCAAGTTCGGTCTGGTCGGATAATGACCTTTAATTTTTAAGGTTTTGTAACCGACTTCTCGACCGATTTCCGGTGTCGGCGAAAATTGAGCATCGAGCGAACTGATTGGTGAAATATCTATATCTTTTTCGATAAACGCTTTGAACGAATCGCGCAATTTTTCGGGTGTAAGCTGTTTTTGCCACGGCTCGCATATTACCGCGTATAAATTGGTAAAATCGTCGCTTTGGACTGCATCGTTAAACTCAAGCAGAGTTTCCTTTACTTTCGCCTGTAATTCATCGTCCGAAGGCATTTGAGCTTTGGAAGCGTCGGCTTTGTCGGCGGTCGTTTTGCGCGGCGATGTCGAATCGTCGGGCGATTTGTTGCTTGAATTCGACGCGGGCTGGCTCGAATTGGTGTTAGATTGTAAACCGGACAGATCGAAATTTTTGCCGCAGGTGCAGCCTAACGCGACGAGCGCGACGACGGATAAAGCAATCCCGCCGCTCAGCTTATTGTCTTTTCCGAACAATATATTGTTTACGAAGTTTTTCATTGATTTTGTGTCCTTTTCTTTTTAATAAATTTTGAAAACTTTTAATCTTTTCGCCATTCGTCCAATAGTTTTACCCAACTCTGCACGGTTCTTTCATATTCGCTCGGACAGCGCACGGCGCGGTCTTTCGGCAGATAACCGTCGGTCACGATATACGAATATTTTGTCGGATTCGAGCCGTAAGTCATACAGAGCGAGTTATAAAATCTCTGTTCCTGCAAAAGATGTTCGTCTGCCATATTTCGCGCGTCCGGCGAACGGTTTTTCGATTCAAGCGCGAAGGCTTCGGCGGCGACAAGCACCGACCGAACGCCTTCTTCGCCTAATTCTTCGATATTGATGTAAGACGAACAGCGGTCGGCGGCATCTTCTTCGTTGGCGGTAATCGGCAGTTTGTATTGATCAATCAAAGCGTGTCCGATTTCGTGCAGAAAAACGAATTGGACGGCGGAGAACATTTTGTCATAAGCTTTTTCTTCCGAAGCCCCCGCGCTTTTAAATACTTTGTAAAAATGCTCCATCAACTCGTAGCAAACCGTCACCGATTTGTCGTTCGAGTTGTAAAAAGCGTTGACCTCACCGCAATCTTTCGTGCGAAGATAAAGATCGTTCGGCAAAATCAATGCCCGGTTTAATTTGGCGGCGGCTTTTTCAAGCAGTTTTTCTTCCTTCACCTGACGGTCAATTTCAGCGTAACGCGCGTTTTCGACCGGCAAATGCTCGACGATAAAATCGCCTTCATCTTTATTTTTACCGGCTGTTTCATCTGCCTTAGTATTCGCAACAGGTTTGGAATTACTTTTCAGCGGAGTTTGCGGCGTTTCCGCCGTTTCCGTTTTATTGACGGCGGACGGCTGATCCTCACCGGAATCTTCCCGGTTTGAAGGGCAAACGCAGGCGGTAATAATGAACAAAAGTGCGAGAACAAATAGTAAATTAACAAAGTTGCGGGGCATAATTTTTAGCGTTGAATGGCGAACAAGCCGGGTTAAACATCAATAGACGGGTTACAGTAGAATTTTTTGCAAAGAAAAGGCTGGCAAACCGAATATTTGCCAGCCAACATAAATTATTTGTTGATAATTCAGCTATTGCGATTTATCAACCAACCTGAGAAGTGTCCGAAGCGCGACCGCCGTCGGTCCTTTCGACTGATGCGGCTTTGCGGTGTCAGCCCACGCTGTTCCGGCAATATCGAGATGCGCCCATTTTGCTTTATCAACGAATTCCTGAATAAAGACTGCGCCCATAATTGTTCCCGCCTTTCGTGACGGACCGATATTTTTGATGTCGGCGATGTCGGATTTAATTCCTTTGCTGTATTCCTTGCTCACCGGCAATTGCCAGAAATCTTCGCCCGCGTATTTTCCGCATTCGATAATTTCATCAACTAAATCCTGATCGTTGCCCATAATTCCGGTATTCAAATCGCCGAGCGCGATAATGACCGCGCCGGTCAGCGTCGCCATATCAATAATCGTCGTTGCTCCCTGTTTTTCGGCGTAAGCAACCGCGTCAGCCAGAACCAGACGACCTTCCGCATCGGTGTTGAGGATTTCCACGGTTTTGCCGTTCATCGCCGTCACGACATCGCTCGGTCTGGTCGCTTTGCCGTCCGGCATATTTTCGACTGCCGCGACGACTCCGAGAACCGGAACCGAAGGCTTCATCAAACCGATTGCCCGCATCGCGCCGATCACGGTCGCTGCGCCGGACATATCGTATTTCATCGCGTCCATTCCTTCCGCTGGTTTGATCGAAATTCCGCCGGTGTCGAACGTGATGCCTTTGCCGACGAGCGCGAGCATCTCGCCTTTCGCGCCGGTTGATTTTTTCGGTTCATATTTCAAGACGATCATTTTCGCCGGCTGATCCGAAC
>JALYQJ010000371.1 GCA_030855875.1 Acidobacteriota bacterium | reverse complement strand
GAGTTTCCGATCTTGCCGAAAATTACCGCGATTTAGTCGGCAGTCTGCTCGACATTCATTTCAGCATCATCGCTAATAATACGAACGATATTATCAAGTTTCTAACGATTTTTTCCGCGATTATTCTGCCGCTTTCGCTGATTGCCGGAATTTACGGGATGAATTTTGAAAATATGCCGGAACTGAAAACCAGATACGGATATTTTTTAACGCTCGTTTCGATGGCAATCGTCGTCGCCGGACTTTTGATTTATTTTTGGCGAAAAGGCTGGATTTTACAGAAAGAGATAACTATTGAAGATAAGAAAAATGTTGATATGAGCGAGTAAATGAAGATTAAATTTCCTGCAAAATTCTTTTAACCTGCGCGTCACCAAAACCGTAAACTCCGGCGCGGCGCGAAAATTCAGCGAATATTTCTGGAAAAGCCGCCGCGCTGTTTTCGGTAATTTCACGCAAAATATTTTTCGGGCGAGAGTTTTTCTCGATTTCAGCCAGACAAACTTCCTCCAAAAAAGGAAAACACGCAGAGTTTGTTTCCGACAACTTATCGAGCTTTTCGTAATCGGAATTTTGATACGCCTCCCAAAGATTCGCGCCGAGCGCAATATCATCTTTTTCAAATTTTGTTTTCTGCACAAAACATTGACGCAAATCTTCCCCGCTCAAATCGCCGAAACCTTTCCAAATTTCGTCGTTTTCCCGGACGACCGGCGCGACGCGGTAAACGCTCGCCTGTGTTTCGCGTAAAAGATAAAGACAAAACCACATATTCGTCTGGCAAAACAGTTCGTATTCAAACCAGAGATTTACTTCGATTTCGGGCGCGAGGTTTTCCAACTTTTGCAATTCACCCGCGACCGTTTCGTAATATTTTTCTTCCGATTCGCCGTAATCGGATTTTATAAAGTTTGACCTGACGCGCCAAAAATCATTTATGTTCTCAGCTTTGACATCGCCTTCAATCAAACATTCGCGGCAAACTACAATTTCTCCGTCAACGTCAGCTTTATTGAAATTTTCCGCCAAAGCGTCGCCTGCTAATACGTGAATATTCATATAATCAAACTCATCGCATATAATAAACTCAAAATCGCGCCGCCGTAAACTCCGGCTAAAATATCGTCGGCGCAGACACCGATTCCAGCTGGAAGATTTTGCAGCGAATCAATCGGATACGGTTTCCAAATATCGAAAAGCCGAAACAGCAAAAATCCGGCTAAAATCAATTTCCAAGAAATATCGAACGGAACGAAAAGAAAAACCAGCAGTTGCCCGATAATTTCGTCAACGACGGCTTGCTGAGGGTCTTTGTTTTTGAAAAGTTTAGTCGCGCGGCTCGCCGCCCAAATTCCTAAAAGACAGAAAAGCAAAAATAAAAATGCAATAAAAACGTGAATCCAAGCGGTAATTTGCGTTTCCTGCCAGCCTTGTAAAGTGAAAGCGGAAACCGATTCGGCTTCAATCCAACGGAAAATCAAGTAAATCAAAACGCCGACTGCCGAACCGTAAGTTCCCGGCGCGAGCGGCAAATAACCGACACCGAACGTCGTCACGGCGAGCGAAAAATAATCGAGAAAACTTTTCTTCCCAGATTTTTCTTCGGCGAGTTTCTGCGCTTCGACGGTGGCGGAAATATGTATTAGTTCGTCATAACCCGGCATTTTAATTTATAAAAACATTAAAATTCGATTCCCTGCTGCGCGTAGATTCCGGCGTGAAACGGATGCTTAATTTCCTTCATTTCCGTAACTAAATCCGCTGCTTCGACGAGTTCGGCGGGCGCGTTTCTGCCGGTCATTATAATATGCAGATGCGGCTGTCGGGCGCGTATTTCTTTTACTTCAGCCAGAATTTTTTCGACATCGAGAAATTTATAATCAAGCACATAAACGATTTCGTCAAACACGAGCAAATCATATTCTTCCGAACGCATTTTTTCCAGACACAATGCCCACGTTTCTTCGCTCGTTTCGATGTCTTTGGCTTTATCGTTCGTGTCCCACGTAAAACCGTCGCCCATCGTGTGAACCTCAACGCCGAGTTTTTCGAGCGATTCGTGTTCGCCGTAACGGTCGGTTTTGGCTTTCATAAACTGAATCAAACAGCAGTTTAATTCGCGTCCGGCGGCGCGAACCAGAACGCCGAGCGCGGCGGTAGTTTTGCCTTTGCCGTCGCCGGTGTTGACCATCAGCAAACCTTTCGTTTTCTCTTTATAATCTTCGCGCCGCCATTTATAGCGTTTTTCTATCGTCATATTTTATTAGGAAAAACAATTAGCCACGAATGACACAAATAAATACGAATTAATTTTTATTCTTATTCGTGCTATTAGTGTAATTAGCGGCTATTTTCTTTTTTGACTTCAAGCCTGACTCAATTCCAATTCTTCGACTTCGACGTAATCTTCCGCCAGAACTGCCTTGATAACAGCAGCAACGATCTCATATTCCTTTTCGTTCCAATCGCCCTCAGCTCGGCATCCGGCAGCGTTTTTATGTCCTCCGCCGCCGAATTTTTCGGCGACTTTGGCGACGTTAATCGCGCCTTTTGAACGAATACTGACGCGATAAAAATTCGGCTCGACTTCGCGCATATAAACCGACGCGACGACATCTCTGGCGGCAAGCGGAATATTAACGAAACCGTGATTATCGCCGTCAACCATTCCGGCATTTTCTCTCATTTCCAAGGTTTGCCGCATCCACGCGACGCGCCCGCTCGCATCGCGTTTGACGGTATTCAAAACCTGCCGCATCAGTTCGATGCGGCTCCACGGATAAGAATTATAGACGGCTTCGGAAATTTGCGCCGGTTTGACTCCGACTTTGATGAGTTCGGAGGCGACTTTTAGAGTGCGCTCGGTGGTGTTCGGAAAATGAAACGAGCCGGTGTCGGTGACGAGTGCCATATAAAGA
>JALYQJ010000363.1 GCA_030855875.1 Acidobacteriota bacterium | reverse complement strand
CGCAAAACACGGAATCGCCGGGCGGTTCAGTCAACGAAGGCGCAACGACGACAGCCTTGCGAATACTCAGCAAAATTACCGATGTCAACCAATTTAACGACGTTGTTATCACCACGCGCAACGGTTTTCCGGTCAAAATTAAAGATGTCGGGCGCGTCGTGGACGGCGGCGTTGACGCGACGACGGCGGCATCGCTCGATAGTGTTCCATCGGTTTTCGTCGCTATTCGCAAACAGTCCGGCTCAAATACAGTTGCGCTAATTCAAGACGTTAAGCAGAGAATGGCAGAAATTATTCCGACTCTTCCGCCGGATTTAAAGGTCGCCGTAACGCGCGACCAATCGGAATTTATCGAAAACTCGCTTGCCGCGATTGAAGAACATCTCGTTCTCGGCGGTTTGTTTGCCGCAATCGTCGTATTTTTGTTTTTGTGGAATATCCGCACGACGATTATTGCCGCTTTAGCGATTCCGGTTTCGATTATTGCCGCTTTTGCCGCCATTGCCGCGCTAGGTTATTCGCTCAATCAAATGACGATGCTCGCCTTAACATTGATGGTCGGCATTGTGATTGACGACGCGATTGTCGTTTTGGAAAATATTTATCGTTTTGTCGAAGAAAAGGGAATGAACCCATTTCAGGCGGCAATCGAAGGAACGCGCGAAATCGGTTTAGCCGTTTTAGCGACGACTCTCAGCTTGCTCGCGGTATTTATTCCCGTCGGATTTATGACCGGAATCGTCGGGCGTTTTATGTCGTCGTTCGGACTGACGGCGGCGGCGGCGATTGCCGTTTCTCTGATCGTTTCGTTCACCTTAACGCCGATGCTTGCAGCGCGTTGGATAAAACCGCACAAAAAAGAAACGGAAGACGAAGACGAATTACGAATTACGAATTACGAATTACGCGAAGAAATGTCCAATGGCGAAGTTTTGGCGGATGAAAGCGAACGGGAAATCCGAAATCCGAAATCCGAAATCCAAAATGAAAGTAAGGACAGTTGGTTTTATCGCAAAATAGACGGTGCTTATACGTGGATGCTGAAACTTTCGATGCGCTTTCGCTGGGCGGTTGTTTTAATCTGCGTTCTGGTTGTCGCTTCGATTTATCCGCTTTTTAATCTTGTCGGAATGGCGTTTTTGCCCGACGAAGACGAATCGGCGTTCAGCATCAACGTGCGCGGTCCGCAGGGAACGAGCCTCGCCGCCACTCAATCCATTCTCGAACGAATCGCCCGCGACATCCGCGAACAACTTCCCGGACTGAAAAATACGCTCGTGCAGGTCGGCGGCTGGGGCGGCGGTGCGAATAATACGGGCAATGTTAATGTCAGCCTCGTGCCGGTTTCCGAGCGCAAACTGTCGCAAGCCGATTTGATAAATAAAACACGCGCAATCGTTAAAAAATATCAATCGAAGGATTATCGCGTGAATGTTTCCGGCTCGTCTTCAATCGGATTCAGTCTCGGATTGGGACGCGGCGGTTCGGGCATCGGTTATTACATTGCGGGACCTGACATTCAAAAACTAGACGAATATTCCAACCAATTAGTCGAAAAATTGCGGGCTGACGATACTTTCCGTGATGCCGACCGCTCGCTCGAACTCGGCAGCCCGGAAATCCGCGTCCTGATTGACCGCACAAAGGCGGCTGATCTAGGCGTTCAGGCGGGCGATGTCGCACAAGCCTTAAATATTCTTTCCGCCGGTCAGCGCGTAACGACTTTTGCCGAAGGTTCGGAACAATATGACGTTTTGCTGCAAGCCGACGAGCCTTTTCGCCGAACGCGCGACAGCTTGCAGTATTTTACGGTCGCTTCGTCAAACGGCGGAACGGTCGGACTGGAAAAACTCGTGCGGCTCGAAGAAGGTTTGAGTCCGGCTTCTATCAGCCGTCTGAATCGTCAGCGGCAAGTGACGATTTCGGCGAGTCTGCCGCCGAACGCTTCGGAATCCGACGCGCTCGCCGTTTTGCAGAAACACGCCGCGTCTTTGAATATGGCGCAGGAATACCGCACCGGCGTAACCGGACAATCACAGGAACTCCAACGCGCTTACGAATCTTTTATGCTCGCGTTTCTGCTCTCGTTCGTCTTTATGTATCTGATTTTGGCGGCGCAGTTTGAATCGTTTATTCATCCGGTGACGATTCTTTTGACGCTGCCGCTTTCGATTCCGTTCGCGCTGCTTTCGACTTTGATTGCCGGACAAACTTTGAATATCTTTTCCGCGCTCGGAATTTTGTTATTGTTCGGAATCGTTAAGAAAAACGCGATTTTGCAGATTGACCACACGAACACTTTACGCGAACGCGGAATGAGCCGTTACGACGCGATTATTCAAGCGAAC
>JALYQJ010000315.1 GCA_030855875.1 Acidobacteriota bacterium | reverse complement strand
CGCAAACCGCCCGCGAAGCCAAAGAAAAACTGACCGCTCTGAATCCTATACGGGCGCAGGAAATTCCCGAATCGGCAGTCGAAGCACCGCCGGGAATGTAAATCAGTTCGTCTGTGACATAATATTTTTAAATTAAAAGCCAAACGCCGATTTGCTGAAAATCATTCTCAGTAAATCGGCGTTTGGTTAATTTTAAACGATAATTTGTAAAATTTCGCTGAATTGGTTATTTCTATTATTACAAACATTTTGAAAGTGGAGAATTTTTAAGTTTGAGAAATGCTGCACCGGCAAAACCCGCGACAATTTCCGCCGGCGAAATCGCTGAAATAGCTTCGGACGAAAAAACGAGTATTCGCGTTTCGCCGAACAGTTATTTTATCGCGCTTTTCATCGCCACTTTTTTCTCCAGTTTTCTCGTTTATCTCGAAATTGATTGGGCGGCAGTCGCGCTTTTCGGTGCGGGTTGGATTTTTCTCCCGTTTATGCTCTGGTCTGACCGTATCGAATTTGACGGTAAAAGACTCATCAGAACCGGAATTTTGCCGAATTTTTGGGCGGCGATTAACGGTTTGCGTTCGCGTTTGAAAATCACCGACATCGAACAAGTTGAAACACAGGCGATTCGCGCTCTGAAACGCGGCGGCAATGTTTTTTATCGTTACCGCACTTCGATTCGCGGCAAAGATACGCATTTCGCGTTCGCTTCGGGCGGCGAGGATTATCGCCGGATGATTCGACAGATATTCCCGCGTCTTTCCGATAATATTCTCGATAATCGCTCGGTCGAGTTGCGCGATTATCTCGCCGAACCCAAGGAAACTTTGATGAAAGCCGAATTCGCGCATATTCCGTCGGCGGAAGTTCTGGAAAGTTCGTTCGGCGAAGAAAATTCGCGCCGGATGAAGCGCGTAAATCTAAGTTACGGAATCGAGGAAATAGAAAAAGCCGATTATCTGCATCGTTTGGGAAATGAACTGCGGCTTTCCGGCTATTTGCTGCAAGCACTCGAAGCGTTTCGGCGCGCGCTCGTCTTGAATCCGCGGGATGCGGGTTTGCTTTTCGATTTCGCGCGCTGTTTGAATTCTTTCGCCGGTTCCGAGAAAAGCGAAAAGCTGCAAAGAAAATCAATCGCCGCGCTTCGTCTGGCGGAAAGACACGCCGAAAGCGACGGAAAATTATTGGCGCGTTTAGGGGAAAGTTTTTTCCAGTTCGGCGATTATCGGCGGGCAAAAATTGCATTTCTAAAGGCGCAGGATAAAGCCGAAGAAAGTTTTCGTTCCCTTCGAGGTTTGGCGGAAATCGCTTTACGCGAAGGGAAAATCGCGCACGTCATTCACCATTTCGGCGCAGCTAATCGTTTAGCCGAAACACCCGCTTTGCGGCGTTGGACGCGAAACGAATCGGAATATTTTTCGCGCCTGAACAGCGACGAAGAATATATGGAACTGGAAATTAACCGCGTCAATTTATTGGATACGCTGCAGAATTCCCAAAAAACGACGCTGAAAATCGCGCTTTTCGGTTTCCCGTTTATCATTTTCGGCGTTGTTTTAGAAGAAAATACAATCGCCAACATCGGCTGGGCAGTTTCGAGCGTCGCGCTTTTGATTTGGCTCGGATTAATCTTAAGCCAAAAACTGCTTTCGGCGCGGATTCCGTTTGAACTGCTTGAAGATGAAGATTAAATAAAAACGCCGCACTTAAGAAATTTAGCCACAAAAGGCACAAAAGACGCAAAAAAGAAATTAATTATTAAATCTTCCTTTTGCGTTTTTTGTGCCTTTTGTGGCTAAATTATTTCTTTATCACAACAGAAATTTACTTGCCTGACGCTTTTTTCGCGCGAGGTTTCTTTTCCGTTGAGGCGACAGTTTTCTTTGCCGCAACTTTAACGGCTTTTTCGGTTTTTTCAGCTTTCGCTTTTACCGCCGGTTTCTTAGCAGACTTTTCCGCCGGATTGAGCATCGCCGACCAGCGATATTCCGGCGTTTCAAAACCTTCTTCCAATTTCTTAAGAATAAAATCGGTCATTTCGTTGACGATCCAATTGTGATTGTATTCGCCGACCGAAGCGAGTTCCGCGTCCGGTGCCGGATTCATAAAATCAATCGCAAATGGAACGCCGTCTTTGATAGCGAACTCGACCGTGTTCAAATCGTAGCCCAACGCTTTGCAGATCATAATCACATCGCCTTCGACCCGCGCGTGCAGCTCCGGCGAAAGATAATCGTCGGCGTTAACGTATTGCATTCCCGACAGATACGGTTTCGACGGGTCATACGGCATAATCAAAACCTTTTCTTTGCCAACGCAATAGCAGCGCACAAATTGATCCCACTCGATGCCTTCCTGCAACGTCATACAAAGCGTTCCGGTTTGATTGTATTCATACCAGAGCTGTTCGAGCGAATGTATTTTGGAAACGTTTTTCCAGCCGCCGCCGTCGAACGGTTTTAAGAAAGCAGGAAAACCGACGTAATCCACAATCGCTTCCCAATCAAGCGGAAATTCGAGATTTCGCAGAGATTCGGGCGTAATGTCGGGAATATAATTCTGCTGCGGCAGCAAAACCGTCTTCGGAATCGCCACGCCGATTTTCGACGCGAGCGCGAAGTTGAAAAACTTGTCGTCCGCCGACCACCAGAACGGATTGTTGATGATATAAGTTCCTTCGAGTGCCATTCGCTTTAAAGTTGCGCGATAATACGGAACTTCGTGCGAAATGCGGTCAATGACAACATCGTATTTCTTTTCTTCGTCAAGGCGAATGCCGCCGATTTTGACCATTTCGGCGACGACTTCGCCTTTGCTTTTTTCGTTGATGCTTTTGATAATTGATTCGGGAAACGTCACTTCGCGCCCGACTAAAATACCGACTCTTTTCATAATTTAATAAATACCTCTTTTTATAGTTTTTATAATCTATTGATTAATAATTGCTTGATTTTCAGGATTTCTGAAACCGTTAATTTTAAATGAATAACCGAATCGCCGCAAGGCTGAAGAAATGATTGCTTAATCGTTTGTTAAAATAGTAAGATAAATATGTCGCCGCCCGCGCGACGACATTCGCCTTCAATCGTCCGATTCTAAAATCCGCTATTCTTACTTTCAACAAAATAATTTCAATCAAATAAAATGAACAACGTCGTCACAACTCCCGTCAATAATTGCGCGCCGGCAAATAATTCCAATCCGGCAGCCGCGCAAAATACGCAGGCTTTTCATAATGTTCTGCGGCGGATGCTCGCGGCGGGCGAAAAGGTCAGCGATTTGATATT
>JALYQJ010000311.1 GCA_030855875.1 Acidobacteriota bacterium | reverse complement strand
GAATGTATCCACACGAGTCAGACTTCCCACCCACGTATCATCCAAATGCCAGCTTACCCAATTCGGAGTTCCGCGATCCCGGTTGTAAGAAAGCGCGAATTCAGGTTTCTGCATCAGATAATTATTCGGCACACTGACATTCGCCTCCGCATCCGTTGGATTGCCCATCATCAGATGAACATCGGGAGAATACTGAGGCGCGGTTCCGGTTGCAATCGTAAACGACCACGAATAATTCGCCGTCAAAGTGTCGGTATTAGGTGCGCTATCATCTGTATCCTGATCGTGAACCGAATCTTTATTGATTGTCACGCTGCAATTCTCGCCGGGTTGAAAATTGACATTCGGCGTAATTACATAGTTTTTACCATTGTTGTAACTGGCGATGGTCGCGTCATTGTGCGCTCCGGTAACGGCGCAGTTAATCATAAACCATTGCGGGTCAACAAAAATCGGTTCGCTAAAAGTTATCGTCAAACTCGAATCACGCGGAGAGTTTGTAAAATTATTACGCGGATCGGAAGCTAAAACCGACGGTCCCAGTTCAACAATCGGCGCAGTCCGGCGCGGGGATGCAGCTTGGGCGACAAAATCGGAACCGTTGACATTCGTATCCTGTGAGCCGTTAGATTTTCTAAAAATAGCGTTTGAACTACTTGGCGCGGGAGCATCAACATCTCCTTCCGAGCAATCGGCAGTCGTTCCGTAACCTACAAAGTCAACCACATCTGCATCGCTCAACGGACAATTACCGACAAGCGAATCGCCATTGCTAACTAACGCAATTTTACCCGCTGATCCGCTAAAATTTAATTCGCCCGATACATTTGCGGTGGGAAGCGGCGATCCTATTGAGCTGTTGCTGGTTCCCAAACCGACGAGATAATATTCGCCCGCGCCGATATTGCCGCCGAGCGGCTGCTTGCTGCCGTCCCAACCGCTGCCCGTCGCTGAAGCGTATTGCAGAGTCCAGCCGGTTAAACTAACCGACGCACCGGTCGGATTATAAAGTTCAACGTAATCATTGGCATACGCAGCACCACTATTGCCGCCGCTGCCGTAAACCTGACTAATAACAACGTGATCCGAAACAACGACGGTTGAATTGACTGTTAAACTGATAGAACCCGTGTTTGTCGAACGTCCTTCGGAGTCCGATACAATAAACGGCAAATTCTTAGCACCCGTCGTAGTTCCAGCCGCTACCGTTGCCTGAAATGTAAAAGTATTGCCGCTGCCGCTAAAAGATTGCGCTGCCGATCCGCCGATGGCTGTCAGATTGGCGGTAACGGTTATGCCGCTGCTCGCGGGATTAGTGCCGGGAGTTACCGCGACGGTCAAAGTCGTATTTTCTCCCGGTAAAACCGAGGTTGGATTAGCCGAACCGCTGCCCGACGGATTGGTTGAAGTCGGAGTGCCGCCGCCGCTAAAAGTATGACTGCCAAGACCGTCGAAAGTATCTGTTGCAAAACCGTCCCATTGAACACTCGGATCAAAAACATCGGTTGAATTTGTATCGCCCGTTTCGATGGAACTTTTCCGTCTGATTGTATTGTCGGCGGTGCTGATTAATCCGGTTCCCCATTCTGTTCCCGGATCAAATCCGACTTGACCGATAACATCGAGGATTTGCCCTGTTACGCCGCCTTTTCGTAAAACAACCGCATCATCCCCATTATACGAAACTGAACCACTTGTTTGATCCGCTTGTGCAAGAATCGCCGCTGCGGAACTATTGTTGGCAAGAACAAACACGTCGCCGGCAGCCACAGTGCCTGTCAGATTGATTGGTGTACCAGCGGTTGCAGATCCGTTGAAATACATTTGTACAATATAAGTACCGGCAGCCAGATCAATTGATAAACCGGTGCCGTTGTAAATCTCAAGAGCTTTGTTATTGCTGCTGCCCTCGATATATTCGGAAAAGAAAAGTTCGGTTGGAGCCACTGCCGCAGCTTTTGCCGTCGTCGGGGAAATTATTAATAAATGCTGTGTAACAAGTATTGCAGCGATCACGAATGAAATAAATTGACGAAAAACAGGCGTAGTTGCGCGACGCTGTTCGCTTTTAAGAATAGACATACCTTTATCCTCTTTTAATAAATGACTTTTAATAAAATTTTATGATCTTGGTTTAAGTGCCGAATTAATTGTTGCTTTCAAACAAAATTTGCCGCAATTTTATACACCGATTTTTGGAGAACCTAAATACTATAATATAGATACTATAACAAACTCGGCAAAAGACTAAGGAAAGAGCAGTTAAATTTAGATTAATTTTTCGGTTTCCAAGAAAAAGAAGTCGAGCAAGTAAAGTTAATTTGAGCGAACAAAAGTGTTTCGGAATTAGGACAATTAAAGAGTTGGTCTTTTAAGGTTCATAAAATTCCCAACAGACTCAAAATTATTTTCAGATGCGTCGTTTCAAAGCAGGTCGGTTTTGTAATTGTTTTTATTGAAATCGCAAAATCAGCCGAGTTTTTCATTCACAAACGTAAAAATTCCGGTTGCGACGCTGACAACGATAAACGTGGCGATTGCCCGCCAAACCGCGTCGGATTCGGTAAACTGCCAGATTGCCAAAATGCACAAAACCGTGCAGGCGACAAGCGAAATAGTAATCACCGTGAAGGAAATCGTTCTGACGAGTTTCGGTTCGACCACGCCGCGAAGTTCGCGTTTGATTTTCGCCGCCGGTTCGGTTTTTTCTTTTTCCATTTGTTTCAAGGCTAACATTACACGCGATTTTTTTTCAAACTTTATTTTTTTTCTTCAAAATGAAGGCACGATTTTTGCGAGTTTAGAAAAAATTCAAAATAGTGTTTCGGTTTAATACGTTAAATATTCAGGCAGATTTTTATGGCGGAAAATAGAAACAATTGGGTTATCGGCGCAATCGTCGGCGCGGGAGTTTTGACGGCATTGACGACGTGGAACAAATCACGCCGGACGTTTGATTTTAAAGATAAAGTCGTTTTAATTACCGGCGGCGCACGCGGTTTGGGATTGGTTTTGGCGCGGGAATTTGCCGCTCAAGGCGCGAAAATCGCCATTTGTTCGCGCAGCGGCGAAGAACTCGCCCGCGCCCGCGAAGATTTGGAAACGCTCGGTGCGGAAGTTTTCGAAGCGGTGTGCGACGTTCGCAATCAAGCGGCAGTTGACCGTTTAATCGAAGATGTCTGTATGCGTTTCGGGCGGATTGACGTGCTGGTCAATAACGCGGGCGTTATTCAGGTCGGACCTTTGGAATTGCAGACGCAAAAAGATTTTGAGGACGCAATGGCGGTTCATTTTTGGGGACCGTTTTACACGATGCAAGCCGTCGTGCCGAAAATGCGACGGCAAGGTTCGGGCAGAATCGTTAATATCGCTTCAATCGGCGGAAAAGTCGCTGTTCCGCATCTCGCGCCGTATTGCGCCGGAAAATTCGCGCTCGTCGGTTTATCAAACGCGATGCGCGGCGAACTCGTCAAAGACAATATTTTCGTGACGACGGTTTGTCCCGGATTAATGAGAACCGGAAGCCACGTCAACGCCTTATTTAAAGGTCAGAATGAAAAGGAATTCGCGTGGTTCAGCATTGGCAACGCGCTTCCGTTTTCTTCGATTAGCGCGGAAAGTGCCGCCAAATAAATAATCAATGCGGCAAAACGCGGCGATGCCGAAGCGATCATTTCGATTCAGGCGGAAATTGCCGCGAAAATGAACAATCTGTTCCCGGAATTAACAGCGGAAATTCTCGCGCTTGTCAATCAAGTGCTGCCTTCTGCCGGAGGAATCGGCAGAGAATTAGCAAGCGGCAAAAACAGCGAATCATGGATTTCGCCGTCAATTCTGACGACGCTTGCCGATAACCAAATTACGAAAAACAACGAACAATTTACAACTTAAAAAACGAACAAAAGGAAGGTGTTTATATGGAAAGCAACAAAAATTCATTGGTAAAATATTTACCTAATACAAATCAAAACGTCGGCTCGGCGGAACGAACCGTTTCTGCCGTAGCGGGCGGCGCACTCGTCGCTTACGGATTAAAAGCGGGCGGCGTTTTCGGCACCGCGGTTTCGCTTGTCGGCGGTGGTCTGCTTTATCGCGGCGCGACCGGACACTGCCACGTTTATGACGCGGCAAATTTCAGCACCGCCGAAGGCACTGATGGAAAATCAGCTTCGACATCAACTCGAATTCACGTTAAAAAGTCGGTCACGATTAACAAATCAGCGGCGGAACTTTATAGTTTCTGGCGCAATTTTGAAAATCTGCCGCAATTTATGACGCATCTCGAATCGGTCAAAATTACCGGCGAAAAAACATCTCACTGGGTTGCGACCGCGCCGCTCGGAACGACGGTCGAATGGGACGCGGAAATCACGAGCGAACAGGAAAACGAACGCATCGGTTGGAAATCATCCGAACTGTCGGAAATTCCGAATTCCGGTGTCGTCGAATTTCTGCCGACGACTAATCGCGGAACGGAAGTAAAAGTAACTTTAACGTATGAGCCGCCCGCCGGATACGTCGGTTCGCTTGTCGCCAAACTTTTCGGCGAAGAACCGAGTCAGCAAGTCGCGGACGATTTGCGCCGCTTCAAACAATTAATGGAATCGGGAACAATTATGAAAGTCGAAGGACAACCGTCGGGACGCGCCGAAAGTGCCGTCAAAGCAAAAGCGAAAGGCGCGTCGGCTTAATTGAAAAGACAGAACAAAACGGAAAAAGGTTAAAAAAGGGTTCGGAAATTTTTACAAAATCCGAATCCGACCGTTTCGTTATTTAGTCTTCAAAAATACAAAATTTTACGAACAAAGGGAGAACAATAAAATGAAAGCAGTATGTTGGATGGGAAAACACGATGTGCAGGTGATGAAT
>JALYQJ010000283.1 GCA_030855875.1 Acidobacteriota bacterium | reverse complement strand
GGAACGCATCGCGTCGGGTTTGACGGCGCGGCTGACCAAATTTTACTTGAACATCTGGCGCGTTCGCGTGAAGGTTTTGCGTCGGGCGCGTTGCTCGCGGCAAAATGGATTGTCGGCAAAAAAGGCTTTTGGGAATTTACGGAAGTAATGGACGAGATTTTGATAAGTGATTAGACCGCGAGTAAAAATCTGCTGTATTTCAAGCCGACAGGAAGCGTTGGACGCAATCGAAGCGGGCGCTTCGGCTCTCGGTTTAGTCGGCGAAATGCCTTCGGGTCCGGGCGTGATTTCCGATGAGGAAATTTTTGCGATTGCTCAGATTGTTCCGCCGCCGATTGCGACTTTTCTTTTGACGAGTGAGACAAATTCAATGGATATAATCGAACATTACCGAAAAGCGCAAACAACGACGATTCAGATCGTTGACGAACTCGCGGAAAGAGATTATGACGCAATTCGCAAAAATTTACCGAACGTCAAACTCGCCCAAGTTATTCACGTCACCGGCGAAAAATCGGTTAGCGAAGCAATCGAGTTATCCGAATCGGTTGACGCGATTTTGCTCGATTCGGGAAATCCGCATCTGCAAATTAAAGAACTCGGCGGAACGGGCAGACGGCACGATTGGAAATTGAGTAGAAAAATCGTCGAAGCTGTCGAAAAACCCGTATTCTTAGCGGGCGGCTTGAACTACAAAAACGTCCGCGAAGCGATAGAAACGGTGCAGCCGTTCGGCTTGGATTTATGTTCGGGTGTGCGAACCGGCGGAAATTTGGACTTGTTCAAACTCGAAAATTTTTTCAGCGAAGTGGAAAAAGCGGTCTAATCGAAGTTTTACGGAACATCTTCTATGAAAAATCCCGTAACAAACAGACTCGCTCAACTCGATTTTCTCCGCGCCGTCGCCGTTTTTCTCGTCATCGGTAATCATTCGGCGATTTGTCCGCCGGAAACAAGCGAGATTTTCAATAAAATCACGACCGTCTGGTATCGCGGCGGTTGGGCGGGCGTTGATTTGTTTTTTGTTCTGAGCGGATTTTTGATCGCCGGTTTGCTGTTTAACGAATACAAAAAACGGGGCGCGATTGATATAAAAAGATTCTTGATTCGGCGCGGTTTTAAGATTTACCCGGCGTTCTGGTTTTTGATTCTGGTGACGCTGGCGGTCAATATTTTGAACGGCGAAGAGATTTATCGCGGCGGATTTTTGAGCGAACTGCTGTTTATTCAAAATTATCATCCGGGAATTTGGGCGCATACCTGGTCGCTCGCGGTCGAAGAACATTTTTATATTTTTCTCAGTTTTCTGTTTCTCGCGCTTCTGGCAGTCGGCAGAAAAACCGGCGCAAATTCGTTCGATTTGATACCGAAAATTTTCTGTCTGATTGCGCTCGTCTGTCTTGCGCTGCGCTGTTTCACGAATATTTATTTCGGGTTTGATTATGCAGTCAGTATCGAACAGACGCATCTGCGAATTGATTCACTTTTTTTCGGCGTTTTTCTTTCGTATCTCTGGAATTTTCGCGGTCTGGCGGAAAGCGAATTTTTACAAAGACATAAACTTCTCATCGGTTTGGCGGGCGCGTTGTGTTTTGTTCCGGCATTTGTTTTTGAGCTGAACGAAACATTCTGGCTCGAAACATTCGGTTTGACGATGCTTTATCTCGGCGGCGGATTGATGTTGCTCGCTCTGCTCAAAAGCGATTTCGGCGGCAATAAAATTTTGCGCGTCCTTGCCGAAATCGGCAAATATTCGTATTCAATTTATCTGTGGAATCTACCGACGCATTTCTGGCTGATGAAATACACCAATCTCGCCGCCGAAAACTGGTTTCTTTACTGGCTGATTTATTTTACGGGAACGCTCGTTTTAGGAGTCGGCACGGCGAAATTAGTCGAATATCCGGTTTTGCGTCTGCGCGATAAATTGATGCCTTCAAATGTTACCGCTTTGAAAATCGCTTGAATTTAGCGGTATCTGTCAATAAATTCCGAAGGATCAATCCAACCGTTTTTATCGTCGGCGTAACCGTTTCCGGTTTGATTCCAGACCGGGCAATCCGACCAGCGAATTTCAAAATGCAGATGACACGGATAACGCCCGCTCGCGCCGCCGATTGTCCCGATTTGCTCGCGCCTTTTCACCTCGCCGCCGTTTTTCAGAATCGTTTCCAAGTGTCCGTAAAGACTTTGGATTTTTGTGCCGTCGGCGGCAATATGTTCGATAATAACGACGTTTCCCCAACCCGCGCCCGCATCTTTTGCAAAAGTTATCTGTCCGTCAGCCGCCGAGAAAACCGGCTCGCCGCAATCGGTATTGCCGCCCGTCGTCTTGTTCCAATCTTCACCCAAATGCCGATTTTCGCCGAAATCCTGCGCGTTATACCACGCATCGCGCCAATCATTTTTCTCACTGACAAATTCTTTTTCGCCGACCGGATAGACAAAAATATTTTGGGGGAATTTACCGAGCAAATGCGCGGGAATTTGTTTGTTCGGATTTTGTTCCGAAACGCAAGCCGTCTGTAAAATGATAAAAATAAAAAGTTTGAAGAAAACCGCTGAAAAAGTTATTGCTCGCATATATATTTGCAATTTTGGTCTTTGAGTCAGCGCAATTATGAACATATACTTTTAAATTGGTCAAGATTTTTTTGAAAGAATACGGAAATTATGACAATGCGAATTGATTGGCTGCGCGGCTGCGGAACTGCGCTGGTGACCCCGTTTCACAAAGACGGTTCGATTGACGATGAATGTTTTAAATCTCTCGTCGAACGGCAGATAAAAAACGGGGTGAAAATTCTCGTTCCGTGCGGCACGACGGGCGAAGCGGCGACGATGGACGACGCGGAAAAACTGCGCGTTATCCGAATGACAATCGAAGTCGCGCACAAATTAAAAGCGAAAGTCATCGCCGGAACGGGCAGCAACAACACGGCAGCGACAATCGAAATGACCAGGAAAGTGCGCGAACTCGGCGCTGACGGCGCACTCGTCGTCGCGCCTTTTTACGTTAAACCGACGCAGGAAGGAATATTCGCGCACTTCTCGGAGATCGCAAAATCCGTCAAAAAGTTTCCGATTATGCTTTACAACGTGCCGTCGCGCACTTGCTCAAACATTTCCGCCGAAACTTGTGTTCGATTGGCGAACGAATACGAAAACATCGTTGCCACCAAAGAAGCGTCGGTTAATTTCCCTCAAGTTATGGAAATAATCGCCAAACGCCCGAAAAACTTTGCAGTATTATCCGGCGACGACGTGACGACTCTGCCTTTAATTTCAATCGGCGCGGACGGTCTAATTTCTGTCTGCGCCAACGAAATTCCGAAGGAAACTTCCGAGATGGTCGAAAAAGCACTCGACGGCGCGTGGACTTCCGCCCGCAAAATTCATTACAAAATTCTGCCGCTGATGGAAGCCAACTTTATCGAAGCCTCGCCCGCGCCGTGCAAATTCGTGATGCAGGAAATGAATTTGCTGGAAGAAAATTTGCGCCTGCCGCTCGTGCCGATTACAGAACCGACGCGGAAAAAATTGAAAGATATTTTGAATGAATTAAAATAGAGGAAATTATGAAAAGAATAATTTTGCCAAGTTTAATTTTATGCTCAACTCCGATTTTATCAGCTTGTTCGTATAGTTGTGATTTAAGACTGTTTTATTTGTAAAAAAGTAAAAAACATTCGTGCCGGCTTGAAAAGCACAAGAGCGAATGTTTTTTACTTTGCCCAACTGAATTTTACGAGAACGTAAAGTAATCAATCAGACTAATAGAAAACCGCAGCTTTGTGATTTCTCCAAGTTCTGGATAATGTAAAGTATGAACGAGGCTTCGCTCAATGTTTCGGGTTTTGCGCTGCACTATTTCTGCTCGTAGGAATTATCGAATGAACGAGGAAAAGGAAATCATTCATCGTAAAATCAAAGCAGAACGCGAAAGCCTGCTCGAACGACTCGAAGACTGGCTGGAAACGCCGCTTTTGATTTTGGGTTTCGTCTGGCTCGCGCTGCTCGTCTACGAATTTATCTGGAATTTATCGCCCGCGCTCGAAATTTTGGGGACGATCATCTGGATAATTTTTATTCTCGATTTCGCCGTTAAATTTACGCTCGCGCCCGACAAAACCAATTATCTAAAATCGAATTGGCTGACCGCGCTCGCCCTTGCCGTTCCCGCCTTGCGCGTGTTTCGCATCTTCCGCGTTTTCCGTTTTTTGCAGGCGGCTTGCGCGGCTCGCGGTTTAAGATTATTTCGTGTTTTAACTTCGCTTAATCGCGGAATGAAATCTCTGGGCGCGAGTTTTTCGCGGCGCGGTTTCGGCTACGTCGTCGCGCTGTCAGTGATTGTCGTGTTCGCGGGCGCGGCGGGAATGCTCGCTTTTGAGAAGAAGTCGAGGGCGGAATTAAAACTTACGGCGACGCGCTCTGGTGGACGGCGATGATGATTACGACTATCGGCTCGGAGTATTTTCCGAAAACGGCGGAAGGGCGCGTTTTGTGCTTTATTCTCGCGCTTTACGGTTTTGCGGTTTTCGGTTATGTGACGACGACTTTAGCGACGTTTTTCGTCGGGCGCGCCGCGGAAAATAAAGATTCGGAAATCGTCGGCGCGGAAGACATTAACGCTCTGCGCGGCGAAATCGCTGGCTTGCACAAGGAAATCAAACTGCTCAATAATAAAAACTCAAATGATGTCTGAGAAATGAAAATTCGGCGGTAACAAAGTAAAATCCGGGCGCGAAATTATGATT
>JALYQJ010000250.1 GCA_030855875.1 Acidobacteriota bacterium | reverse complement strand
TCACCCCGCTGATCGTTAAATCCGGGATGCCGACACCCGTTTGAATCGCGTCCAGAACGCGGTCGTGTCCGGGCTGCGCCGCCGCCGCCCGAAGAATCGTCGTCGCTTGTCCCGCACCTGTGATGGTCGTGTCAAAGATAACATCCCAGTCGCCTGATTGCTGCGCCGCCGGATCAATCACCGTATCTTGGTCCGGACCGCCGAGAGCCGGGTCAATGGTATATGTTCCGGCGGGAACCATAATTATGTCGGAGTTTAAATTGGCGTTTGCAGCTTGCAGAGCTTCACGCAATGAGCAATCCGCGTTACAAGTTCCATCATAAGTATCCGCCGTTTTTGTGACATTAAAAGTTGCGGTGGGCGCGGCGACGGCATATGAAATCTCGCTGCTTTCCTTGTTCAGCAAAACGATGCCCGGACGATTCATCACGCTCAGACGCATCGGCATTGCCGCAATAGGTTCGCCTTCGACATCGAGCGTGACGGCGGCGCGCTCGCCCGAAGCGGAAAGGGCGTAGGATTCGCCGGATTTTTTGAGATCTTCGTTGTTCGAGACCAAAACATGTAATTTGCGGCTGGCTGAATCAATCACGAGCAAATCTTCAACGCCGAGCGTCGTCATCCGCGCCGAAGTAAAAAATGCAGCCGACGAAGCCGCTCGATTCGCATCGAGCGGCGCGGCGATTTGAAAGCTGTCGGCTTCCGACCATTTTTGCCTGACGGTTTTCGATTGCTGCGGCTGGTAATCTAACTGGCGAATCGCGTCCTGCGCCATCGCTTCTTCGCGGTGTCTTTGCCAGCGCGTTTTCCATTCAGCATCGCTGAACATTCTTTTGTCGAGGTCGCCGCGCTCCAAAATATGAACCGAGCCGTTTGACGACAGCAAGGCGATTTCCGGCACATTTTCTCTGTCCCAAACAAAATTGCCGACACGCGCCGCCGCCGCGTCAAAACCGGGATTAAGGATTTCGACTTGTCCGGCTTTCGATGATTCGTTATCGGGATATGAGCCGTGAATGATGGCGATTTTGCCGCCGACTGCTGCGATTATGTCCATCGGTTCGGAATCGTCCAATTGTCCGATTGCCAGCGAAGTCGCTTCCGCCGGAAGCGGATAAATTTCCGGTGTTTCGCCGAAAGCGTCCGCCGCGCCTTTGTAAACGAGCAAGGATGCGCCGCCCTCTCCGGCGATTGCAAAGGCGATGTCCGCCGCGTTGTCGAGCGGATCAATGTTGTCGGTCATCATCGCCGTCACCCGTCCGGGCAATTCGATATACGAGGATTTGAATGAATTTTTATTGTTTCCGACGAGCAGATATATTTTATCGTCGCCGCGCTGCGCCGCGATAATATCTTTCGAGCCGTCGCGGTTAAAGTCACCCGTGCCGACAAAATCCGGCGCGATTGGCAATTGAATTAAACTGGTTTCGGGCAGAAACGGCGCGGGAAAACGCCCTTCTTTCATCCCTTCAAAAACTTCAGGAGTGCGAGCCGAAAGCGTGTCGAGACTGCCTCGATAAAAGGCGAGATGCCCGCCGCCGCCGCCGTCCGCATATCCGACAACCAAATCCGCCGCGCCGTCAGCATTCAAATCGGCGTTCGTCATCGTCAGAGGTCTGGCTTGCGCCGCTCCGAGCGATTGTTCCGCGCCGCTCGCGCCGACGTATTTCGTCTGGAATTTCTTACTGTCCTGCAAATTCAGCAGCGGAAAGCCGCGCTTTTCGGCTTTTAATGCGGCAGATTCCGGCGCGTCATCGGAGGCGGTTGATTTCGATTCGGCATTTGTTTTCGATTCGGCATTTGTTTTTGATACGACGGATGCTTTTTCATTTTGAACGCCTTTATCAACCTGTTCGCTCGCCGATGAGCGAGTCCGAACAAACGCGAATGTGAAAATGGAAGCCAGCAACAATGCGGCAGCGATGCGATATGTAAATTTTATGGTTTTTCGATTCATTTTGGAACTCCTGAAAACTCTGCCTCAACGATTTGTCGAGCGGTGAAAATGTGGTTGATGGAAAATTCGTTTTTTGAAATGTTGGATATGACTTAGCCGGTTTCCCTGTAAAATTCTGCGTAAAAGAAATTCAATTAACCGGGCAAATTCGGTTTCGGTAAAAACAACTTACGTTCTCGGCGGAAAAACGCCCTGCAGCGCAATGCAAAAATTCAAGGTCAGATACAACTGCATATTGTTGTGCGGCAAACTGCCGCCGCTCACAGCCAGAGCCTGCGGTGACATCTGCCCATTTTGCGTGTTGATATATGGATTTGCCGTCGAACGTCCCCAACTGTTATTTGCCGGAGACGGTTGATCGGCGAATGCCCCGAGAGCCATAGCTTGATGCGCGTGCGCGGGCATTTCCGTCTGCAAAAGCGTCACGGTTTCGCTGCCGCCCTGTTGACCTAAATCATATAACGACAAACCCGGTCCTTGTCCGGGATGCAAAGCCGCGCTGCCTTGTAAATTGGGAAGCGCGAAAGTGCTTCTTCCGTCACCGCCGTAGGTCGTCCCTAAAAGCGAGAAAAGGGCGGTGTTTTGCGAAAGCGGCAATAATTGACCGTCGCAAAACGCCCAGCCTTTCGGCGCGAAATTAAACGGGAAAATTCTGATTTCCGCAACAAATGGGTCTGCCATAATATTTTTCTCCTCTTATTTCTAAATTAAAGTCCGAGTTAACCGAAAATCAGTTTTGACTCGGGAAAATGCCCTGCAGCGCGATACAAAAATTGAGTGCCATACTTGGCATTCTGTTTTCGTGCGCTTGACTGCCGCCGACGTTTGAAATTCCCGTCGGATTCATCCCCACCGCATTGGAAGTATCGGCGCTATACGGGCGCTCCGAATTGCTGCCCCAAAAATTGCCGACCGGACTTGCCAAAGCGCCGTCGGTGCTGCTGGCATTAAGGGTGTGCGTGTGCGTCGGCATTTCCGCTATTGTTAAAGTGTGCGCTGTTTCGCCCGCTCTTTCGCCCAAACTGTGACCGCTGCCCTCGTGAATCGGGGCGCGTCCGCGTAAATCCGGCAAAGCGAAATTCGTTTGCCCGTTGCCGCCGTAAGTCGTTCCCAAAAGCGAAAACAACGCTTGATTCTGGTTAATGGGCAGCAATTGTCCGTTACAAAACGCCCAACCTTTCGGAGGGAAGTTAAAACTAAAAATTCTGATTTCAGATAAAAATGGTTCAGCCATAAAATTTCTCCTTCTTAAACTTGAACTACAGAGCCTCAAAAACCGTCAGCCTTTTCTTTAAGTCTGCGACGGGAAAATCCCGAAAAGCGAAATGATATAATTTATACAAAGATAAGGCTGGATGTTATCGTGCGGCTGATTTCCGCCGGATGGCGACATCGAAGGCGAACCCATATTCGCGGCGGCGGGATTGACGTTATAGGGTTTAACGACCGCATTGGCAGCCCACACCCCGCCAATCGGACTCGGCTGGTTTCCATTATTGCTTGTTCCAACCGGCACGTGATTGTGACTCGGCAATTGATTAGTGGTCAGCGTCACGGATTCTGTGCCGACTTGTTCGGCTAATTGATAATTAATTCCGTCGCTGCCCGTTCCTATATGGATCGGAATCCGGCTTTGCAGATTCGGTAAAGCGAATGTTTCCTGCCCGTCGCCGCCGTAAGTCGTGCCGATTAATTGAAATAAAGTTTCGTTTTCCGAAATCGGCAGAAGCTGCCCATCGCAAAACATCCAACCCGCCGGAGCGAAGTTTCCGGCGAACATTCTTAATTCACCTACATATGGCTGTGCCATTTTTGTTATCCTCCAAATCTCTCCGCATTTAACAGCAGAGATAGAAAATTGTTTTCCGGTTATGTATTAGTTACCGCTTGATTGACTTTCATTTCCGCCGCCGCGCCCGGATTCCACTGCCACAAAAGGTTGATTCCTTCTTCAGCGATAGCTTGAAAACCGAGCCGCGAAAAAAAAAATGCCGACGGATTGTAATTTTCGATGTAAATTTGCACTGGTTTTTTCGTCTGTTCGCCCGTCTGCAAAATTTCTGTAATTAATTTTGTTCCCACGCCCCGGTTTCGATATTCGGGTAAAACTGTGATGTCGAGAATTTTGATTTTATCTTCTTGCCGCTCGATGTAAAGTCTGCCGATTGGCTGTGCCTCTAAATTGATAATGCTGTAAGACGCATTCGGGTAAAGGGAAAGATAATAGTTATGCTGTGCCTGAAGCTGCATTTTAAGAAAAGCGTTTTTTTGCTCATCGCTCCACGAAACGACCGCCATTTCTTCGGCGCGTATCGAAGCATAAACCGTCAGTAAAAAAGGCTCGTCAAAATCAACGATGGGAGATAACTTCGGAAGCATAAAATTCCGTGTTTTTGAAATAAAAAAAAGTTGCTTTATAGGCTAAAAGAGAAACGAGTGCATTCTATTCCTAAATAATCAGAAGTGCAAGTTTCTCTTGCGAAATTTTTTTTGCATTTTTGTTTGCATTTTCAAAGTTTAGGGAGTAGCCTCGTAATGCGTAAATTTTTGTTAATTACCCACCTTACGCAAATAAGAAAGCAAATTCTAAATTCATCATTCTAAATTCATCATTCTTAATTAGCCTGGAAATAATTCCTTTTTATCCATCATAATTTAGGATGATGAATTTAGAATTGAAGACGAGCTTTCAACATTTCTTCTCTCCAGCGTAAGGTGAGTTATTAATTTGATAAGAGTGATAATGACTATGAAATTTTCGAGAAGACATTTTATAAAACTGGGTGGCGCAACCGCTGCGGCAATATTCGGTTTCGGTAGTTTCACCTTCGGGCAAAAAAACTCTGTTACCGGCGATGATTTTCCGGCTGAAATGTTTGCCGATCCGTTATACGGTCACGGCGCAGATAATTTCAGAAAATATCTCGGCACGGAATTTTCGCTGATGACGAAAAGCGAGACGATAACCGCCGTCTTAGCCGACGTTAAATCCTCGGTGGTTGGCAAAAATAAAAAATTCGGAAATAAAAGGGCGGAATGTTTTACGCTTTCTTTTAACCTGCCTTCGGATGCGCCGCAAGCGACTTATAAAGTTTTGCATCCGAATCTCGGAAACTTTGATTTGTTTTTAGTTCCCGGTAAAAGCGACGAAGCCGACTCCCTGCTCCACGCCGTCATCAATCGAATTTAATCAGCCGTATTTATCAAACGGTTAAAAGCCGCTTCATATCTAATACCTTTTTCGGTTCGCTCAATGGGAACGAGGAAAAGTGCGCCGGTGCCGAGTTGGTCGTGGGCGAGTTCATATATACTTTGCGGCAGCAAAAAATCCTTCGGTCCCAGAAAAAACAACGAAAAAATTTCCTGTTGTGGAGTAGTTTGCGGCTCGGTTGCCTCAACCAATTCAAGCTCAATCGGCTCTGTCATCTCAGTTAAGCGAAATTTCGTATTCACCTGCGCCGCCAGCCTATCGTAATTTAATGTGTCCAACATCTGTTTTTGTTCCTGTTTAAGTGTTTTTGATTCTATGAGTTTTGCCACCGCATTGCGAGATAAATTTCATTATCGTCGCTGACGGTAAAACCGCGCCGCTGATAAAGACTGACAGCCCGATCATTAGTTTTAAGAACGTGCAAAATCAAAGGTTTTTTCGCCGCTTTCGCCTCCGTTTGCAGCTGTTCGAGCAAGAGCGTTCCGATTCCCTGACTGCGAAACTCAGGCAGCAAAGCGATATTAACCAACTTGATTTCACCGCCGCGCTCAACAATCAAACTACCGATTGGGATTCTATTGGATTCGACAACGTAAAAATCGGCATCGGGAAACTGTATTGCATATGCCTTATTTTGCATCAAAAACTGCATTTTGAAAAAAGCGTTTTCCTGTTCCCGGCTCCAATTACAAATCGCCAATTCGCCGCGTCTGGTTTCGGCATACACCGCTTCTAAAAAAGTTTCGTCGGCGGGTTCGGACAAACGTAGCGAAAGATTCTGTTTGAAAGCCCCTCGTTTATTCATTTTTTTTTGTATGTCGAGAATTTGCCTGATCTCAAATTCTCAACTCACATTAATAGAAATTTAACAGAAAAAAAAGCCGGTCAATTTATAGACAGGCTTTTTAATTTTTGTTCGATTAAGAAGGAAGTTAAAAATTCCAAACACGGTTGAGGAAATAAAAGTTCCAAAATTAATTTCAATTCTACGTCAAGGAATAAACGCGGAAGGAACGGGTTTATCTCCGGTTTGACCGAAGGTTTGAATCATCGTTCCGGCACTCGAACGCTGCACGAACCAATAATTAGTTGACGGACGGAAAACTGCAAAATCCGCTTTGCCGTCGCCGTCGTAATCGCCGGATGTCGGAATATCGCCGTTTATCCCGAACGGCGCGGAATAATAAGTTTGATTTTCGCTTCGCACAACAAACCATTCGCCGGAAGCGGGACGAAAGAACGCGACATCCGCTTTGCCGTCGCCGGTGTAATCTGCGGGAACAGGTTTGTCAGTCGTGTTCCCAAACCGGAATGCGACGACTCCGGCGGTGCTTCTCAATAACCACCATTCGCCTGAATTCGGGCGATAAATTGCAATATCCGCTTTGTTATCGCCGTCATAATCAGCCGTCACGGGAACGTCGCCGTTTGCGCCGAATTGCTGAATCGTCGTGCCGCCGGTCGAACGCGAAATATACCAAGTTGCGTTCGATGGTCGGAAAACGGCGGCATCGGCTTTGCCGTCGCCGTCATAATCAGCCGGTGCGGGAATGTCGCCGAAACTGCCGAACGGAAACGAATAAAAACTGGAATTTTCGCTCCGTAAAATAAACCATTCGCCGGAAGCGGGACGAAAGAAAGCGACATCGGTTTTGCCGTCGCCGGTGTAATCAGCCGGAACTATTTTGTCGGTCGTTGAGCCGAAACCGAACGCTCCGCTGCCGCCGTTTGAACTTTTTTGAAACCACCATTCTCCGGCTGACGGTCGAAAAATAGAAAGATCGGATTTGTTGTCACCGTCAAAATCGAACTGTGAACGGCTTGAGAAAACCACTCCGCCGTCCTGAAAAACATAAAAAATTTGTCCGCCGATAATGAGCGAACCGCTTCTGCCCGCACTCGAAGTATTTGACTGAACCGTGTAATTGACCGAGCCGCTTCCGTTTGCGCTCGCTCCCGAAATGATTGTCAGCCACGACGCATTGCTCGACGCGCTCCACGCGCAGCCGCTTTGCGTCGTCACACTCACCGCGCCCGCGCCGCCCACCGCCGTGCTGCTCGCGCTGCCCGGTAACATTGAGTAAGTGCAGGTTGCCGGTGTCGGAGTCGGATTTGGTGTCGGCGTTGGGGTCGGAGTCGGTGTCGGAGTCGGCGTTGTCGTTCCGCCGCCACCAAATTCTACCCGCACGTCGAGGCTCTCCGGGAAAGTTAAACCTTTACCGACAATCGTGATTCTGATTTGGCTCGCCGCGTCATAAAAACTCTGCCCGATGAGCAAAGGCGCGTCGGCGGTCGAAGTCGTCGCCGGTGTCATATCGAGCAATTGCGTTTCGCGGTAGCTTTGACTCGAATAATCCCAACGGATTAACGCTCCGTTCAAAGCGTTGCCGGAAAGCGTCTGCCGAAACTCGACCCAATAATTGCGCGTCGTGTCTTTGGCAATTTTCAGCGTTCTGATTCCGCCCGCAACCGTCGAATCCTGAGCCGTGATGCGATACGTTCCGCTGCTCGTTACCGTTTGGACGTTGGCATCGGTCAGCCAGTCGAGCCGTTTTTTATAATGAGTGTTGAAATGTGAATTCGCGCTCTGGTTGTAACAGGCTCCCATAAAATCGAAGCAGTCGCCGTATTCGACGTTGCTGCCCGCGCCAATCGGTGTGCCGTCGGTCGTCCGCCACAGATTCGCGTGGAGAAGTCCGTAATTATGTCCAATTTCGTGCGCCGCCACCGGCAAAACGAACGCGCCGTTGAGCAGATTTCCTTTTCCGCCGATGGTTGCCAAGCCCGCCCAGCCGATGCTCGAAGTGTAACTGAAAGCAACGATGTCGAGATTGTAATTATTCGTCTCGAATCCGGCGGCGCGTGCCGCAGTTCGGGCATCCGTCCACATTCCCGGAAAATTACCGTTCGCCGCATAATAAGCGAGCGTCTGCGGCATCCGCACGACCGGCGTGACGGTCGCCTGCAAGGATGTTTTGTTGTAGGAATTGTTGATGTAAAACTGATTGACCGAACTGCTGATTAAAGACTGCGCCGATGCCGCGCTCAAAGCAACGCCGCCCTGATCAATCGGCTCGCCCGGACGGTCGGAGAAATCAACGCGGATCATCAGAACGGTTTTCGCGCCTTCTGTCCACGGCGAGGCAACTGATTCGGCGGTCTGCGATTGTTCGCCGTCTTTGTTTTTGGCTTCTGCCGCTGACGGACGTTCGGGTCCGATGGTCGCTTCCCATTCGATTTGTTCGCTGACGAATCGCTCGAACGCGGCTTCATCTGGAAATCCGAAGATTTTGCCGCCGATTTCCGCCGCCACTTCCGAAGTTTCGATATTCATTGCCGATTCAGCGTTTTCCGCCGCTTTTGCCGCTCGTTCGGCGGAATCGAGAACACGCGCCGGAGCTTCGTCAACGAAAAAAGTGTTGCCGACAATCATTCCCGATAAAGGAATGTCGAGTTTCGTCGTCATCGTTTCGCGTCTGCCGTAAACTTCGGCTTTGTAGCGAACACCGCCGATAATAATTTCACGTTCGATGCGCGATGATTCGCCCGCCGCGCCGGTCGCCGGATTGATTTCATCAACCGCGTAAACCAGAAAATCGCCCCGTGCGCTGATGCGTTTGCCCGTTTTATCACCGTTATCCGGTCGAAAATTTTGCGGTGAGAAATTTTCAACTCCGGCGGAAACGGCTGAAACCAACCCGCCGCCGAGAATCGAGCCGAACTTGGTTTTAATTATTTGAGATTGTTTATTTGATAAATAATTAGGTTGATAGGTTTGGGCAAAAAGGTCATTAACTAGAGAAGAAAGCGCAACAGCAATTAGAAAAAGCAAAAACATCGAACTGCGAAATTTCATTAATTACTCTCCAAAAATATAAAAGCGAAAATTATGGATAATCGGACAAAATGAAGACAAAGTTTCGGCTTAGAACGCGAAAATCAAGCAGAGAAGCGTAGCTCTCAAAAAAAATTGTCAACCTTGATTTTATTCAAAAACTTGTGTTTATTTTGTTTTGGTATGAACGGAAAAAATCTCAGATGGTTTCATAAGATGATAAGTTGTCCGCTTCGATATAAAATAAAATCGGTTCGGAATAAAATACAATTTTCCCGCGAGGCACGACAACATAATTTTTCGCATAATTTACCGGCACTAACATTTTTGAAGTAAAATCTTGAGTTTATAGATATGACAGCAGCCGTCGGCACAAAACTCGGTCGTTACAAAATTCGCTCTGCCATCGGCGCGGGCGGAATGGGCGAGGTTTTTTTAGCCGAAGATATGCGTCTCGGTCGGAAAGTCGCGCTCAAAATTCTTCCGCAAAAATACACATTAAGCGAAGATCGTTTGCAGCGTTTCGAGCAGGAAGCGATTGCGATTTCCGCGCTCAATCATCCGAATATCATCACGATTTACGAGATCGGCGAAGCGGACGGCACAAATTATATCGCCGTCGAATTTATTGACGGAAAAACTCTGCGCGAGATCATCGGCGAACGCTCTTTGAATTTGTCAAACGCACTGAACGTGGCAATTCAGGTTGCCGAAGCTCTTTCCGCCGCACATTTGGCGGGAATCGTTCACCGCGATATAAAGCCGGAAAATATTATGATCCGGCGTGACGGTTATGTAAAAGTTCTCGATTTCGGTCTGGCAAAACTGATGGAAACAAGCAATTTCGGCGGGAACATTTCGGCGCGAAAACTTGCTGAAACGAATCCGGGCGTTTTGATGGGAACGATGAAATATCTCTCGCCCGAACAGGCTCGCGGAAAAGATGTTGATGCGCGAAGCGATATTTTTAGTTTTGGAATCGTGCTTTATGAAATGATCGCCGGACGAGTTCCGTTTGACGGCGAAACGATGCCGGACGTTTGGGCGGCGATTCTCAATCAGGAACCGGCTTCGATTCGCGGTTTGATGACGGGTGTCCCGCTCGAAGTCGAAGAAATAATCAATAAAACGCTCCGCAAAGATCGGCAGGAGCGTTATCAAACAGCCGAAGATTTGCTTTTCGATTTGAAGGCGGCGCAAAAGCGTCTGGAATTTGAAGCCGAATACAAACGCAATTATTCGACGGGCAGAGAAATAAGCGAAAAAAAATCGGAAGAAAATAATTCAACCCTGATTTCAAATTCCGCGCCGTTTTCGCCGACGACGGGGCGAATCACGGAAACCGGACATCCGCATCCGACGATGGATTCGGCGACGATTCCGCTGCTGACGATTGCGCCGAATAATTTGACCGAAAACTACACGCCGATTGTCGGTCGGGAAAAGGAAATCGCCGAAATTAAAAATTTGTTGCTGCAAAAAGATGTGCGGCTTCTGACGATGACCGGAATCGGCGGAACCGGAAAAACGACGCTCTCGAAAGCGGCGGCGAGAGAATTATTAACGGATTTTCCCGACGGCGTTTTTTTTGTTGAAATGGCGGCAATCAAAAATCCCGAACTCGTCGCGTCAACCATCGCGCAGCCGCTCGGTGTCAAGGAATCTGCCGGAAAAACCGTTCTCGAAATGCTGAAAGATTATTTGAGCGAAAAAACTATTCTGCTCGTCATTGATAATCTTGAGCAGGTAGTCGCTGCTGCGCCCGACATCGCCGAACTGATTTCAGCCGCCGAAGATTTGAAAATATTAGTGACCAGTCGCGCACTATTGCATTTGAATGCAGAACGCGAATTCGCCGTTCCGCCGCTCGCCGTGCCGGAAAATCCGACCGGAATTTCGCTGTTTGAATTGTCAAAATACGAAGCCGTCAGATTGTTTGTCGAACGGGCGCGGAGCGTGAAACCGCATTTTGAATTGACCGCAGAAAACGCCGGAAGCGTGGCGGATATTTGCTCGCGGCTCGACGGTCTGCCGCTGGCAATCGAACTAGCGGCGGCGCGTGTCAAAATCCTTTCGCCGCAGGCAATTCTGCCGCGTCTCGAAAATCGCTTGAAACTGCTCACCGGCGGAGCGCGAGATTTGCCCGCCAGACAGCAGACGATGCGCGGCGCGGTCGAATGGAGTTATGATCTTTTAGACGAAGACGAAAAGATTTTGTTTCGGCGATTGGCGATTTTCGCGGGCGGTTTCAGGCTCGAAGCGGCTGAGGCGGTGGCGGAAGGAGGAGGAGAAGAGGAGAAGAGGAGAAGAGGAGAAGAGGACAAAGAAAATGTAGCGAAATTACCCGAATCAATCTCCACTTCTCCACTTCTCCTCTTCTCCCTGTCTGTTTTGGACGGCGTTACCGCGTTAATGGACAACAGTTTAATAATTCAAAAAGAACAGCCGGACGGCGAAACACGCTTTCGGATGTTGGGAGTCGTCCGCGAATACGCGCTCGAAACTTTAAATATCAACGATGAAGCCGAAGCGATGTGCCGCAGTCACGCCGCTTATTTTCTCGCTCTCGGCGAAGAAGCCGAGCCGCATTTGCGCGGAGCGGAATCGGTAAAATGGCTCGACCGATTAGAAGAAGAACACGACAATCTGCGCTCCGCGCTGCGCTGGTCGCTCGAAAATGACGCAGAAACGGCGGCAAAACTGACGGCGGCAATCCGGCTTTTCTGGTTTTTACACAGCCATCTGACCGAAGGACACGGCTGGCTCAAAGCAGCATTGGAGCGCGGCAAAGATGCGGCGACTTCCGAAGTGCGTTTCAAATTGCTCAATGTGCTTGGCACTTTGGCGAGATTTCAAGGCGATTATGAAACGGCGCGGGCAGCTTTTGAAGAAGGTTTGGCGGTCGGCAGAGCGGCGAACGATCTGCACCAGATCGCCGAAGCGAGCGGCGGTTTGGGATTGGTAATTTACCAGCAGGGCGATTCGCAGACGGCGCGAAAGTTTATCGAAGAAGGTTTGGAGATGAGCCGCCGCCTCAAAGACAAATTCGGAATTGTCGCCGCGCTCAATTCGCTTGGTGATATAGCCAGAACCGACGGCGACGACCGGGCGGCGCGACCGTTTTTTGAAGAGGCTTTGGCAATCGCCAGAGAACTCGGCAGAAAACAATTCGTCAGCACAATCCTGACAAATCTCGGAGCGGTGACGCACAGCGAAGGCGATTTCACGGCGGCGCGTTCGCACTTTACGGAAGCCTTAAAAATGGCGCAGGAATTGGGAAACCGCGCCGCAATCTCATATTCTCTCGACGGATTCGCCGCGCTTGCCGCCAACAGCGGCGAATCGGAATCCGCCGCCAAACTCGCGGGTGCGGCGGAACAATTGCGCGAAACAATTGGTTTTGAAATAGAACCCGCCGACAGACGCTTCCGCGAAACATATCTCTCCGAACTCCGCCACGCTCTCACTAAAACGGAGTTTTCCGGCGCGTATCAGCAGGGGCGAAAATTGACAACCGAAGAAGCGATTGCCGTGGCGTTGAGCAAATAAATGAGTGGAGCGTAAGCGGCACTCTTGCGCTCCACTCATTTGCGTAGAATCAGCAATTCAGACTCACGTATTGCCAATTTCAAAGTTTTAATCGTCTAATTGAAAAAAGGATTTGCATTCTGATTGGGGTTTGTATATAGTATGCGGCACTTAGACCCTAACAGATAATGAAATTATAAATTGATTCACGACAATGTTTTGCTTTTGTCGTTTGTGACAACTCTTATTTGTCATATTTCACCGAAAATTAAGGAGAGAAAATCAGATGAAACACGCCTTTTTGGTTGCAGCCTTGCTTTGCATCCTTCCTTTTGTCGCCAATGCACAATTTAACAGCGGTTCAACCGGCGTGGACGGCGCGTTGGATTTGTCAACAGCAAGTTTTTGTCAACCAAATGGAATTTGCGAAGTCCAATTACCTGAATCTGGCATTTTGAATTATACAACAATAAATGTACCGCCGGGACGAGTACTAATATTCAAGCGAAATTCACGAAATTCACCTGCAATTTTATTGGCTCAAGGAAATGTAACAGTTGGTGGCGAGATTAATGTCTCTACACCCTGTGCAATGAACTTTTCTAGTGTCCTTTGTACCGGGCATTATGAAAGTAACAGTAACGTGCAAACCCCAGGAGTCGGAGGATTCTCTGGGGGCGCACCAGGAAAGGACGGCTTTGGATCAGGTAAGGGAATAGCTGCCGGTGATATTAACGCGAAATGGGTTGGTCCCCTAAACTTGCTTCCTATTGTCGGTGGTTCTGGCGGTGCTGGTTATACCTGTGGGTATCCTTTTTATAGTTGTCGCGGAGGCGGCGGAGGCGGAGCTATCGTAATTGCATCTTCGGCTCAGATAACAATTTCTGGAGCAGTGAAAGCAATCGGCAGCGAATCCGGTTCGGGCGGCGCAATACGGCTAATTGCAAATTCTTTAGATATAGCAGGACAGCTGTCAGCAACAAGCAGAAATTCTGGTGTAATTCGTCTTGAAGCTCCAACGGGGCAACGAAATTTTACCGGCACCTCAAATCCAGCAGCGGTTCTTTCTACAATAAATCCAAGTATTGTTGCTGATGCACAACCTCTATTGACTATCGTTTCGGTAGGCGGTTATCTTGTTCCTTCTTACGCAGGCACACGTTTTGACACTGCTGATTTACAGTTGCCAAATCAGCTTACAGACCCAATAAATGTCGTTATTCAAGCGGCGAATATTCCATCAGGAACTCCGGTTCAAGTTGGCTTCGCAAATGGCGGAGTCAATGCTACATCCACGTCTTGCACACTTACCGGAGGACCGGGACCGCTACAATGCACGGCGACAATTTCAAATCTTAACCGCACTGGCGTTACTTATCTTCTGGCAACGGCGACTTTTACGCCTCCCGCTAATTTTGCTCAACTCAATCCGAAAGGCGAAAACAATGTAGCGAAAATACGGCTCGAATCAATACTCGGCGCGAAGCCGAAATATGTCTTTTTGCGTAATAACAACAGCGTGATTGACAACGCTAAACTTCCAAAAGATTTTCTTCAACAATTTGGAATGTAGAGTTTAATGAAAGCAAAAACAATCAAACTAATCGGGCAAGTTACGTCTCATTCAGCGTTATTGAGAGGGTTTTTGCCTGCGTTTGCAGTTTGCTTAATTGTTTTTATTTCGGCTTTTCAAGTCAACGGTCAGCAAGACGGTCCGACTGCCGTCCAAAGCAACGGCGTTGCTATTTCGTTTCAAAATGACGGAAATGAAACCAGAAGCAGCAACGGTGTCAGTATTTCCTTTAGTAACAGCGGCGGCGACGCAAAAGCGAGCAACGGTGTTTCGATTTCATTTCAAAACGAAGGCTCGGCTTCGTCGGGCGCGAGTCGCGGCGTGAGTATCGGTTTTCGCGGTCTTCCTAGACCGAGTTCTATATTAGGGAATTCCCCAAATTCCGGCATGTCAAACGACCCGGTGAACACGGCGACCGGAAACTTTATTTTTGACAAAACTGATTTGACCGTTGGCGGAAAAGGCTTCGGGTTTGAGTTCAAGCGTTTTTATAATTCGCAGGATTCAACTGCGGGTTCGCTCGGCGCGGGTTGGACGCATTCATACAATTTAACGGTTGCGGAAAATACGACCGACAACACCGTTTCCGTCCGGCTCGAAGACGGACACGATGAACTTTACCAAAACAGCGGCGGAACTTACACGCCGAAAGATTCGGGAGTCTACAACAAATTAACTAAAAATCCCGACAATACTTTCACCGTTACTCAAAAGGACAGAAAAAAATACAAATTTAGTACTAACGGCAAATTAGCTTCCATCGCCGACCGCAACAATAACACGGCGACGCTCGATTACAACGCGAACAGCCAACTCTCCCGCGTGAACATTCCGGGCGGAAGAACCGTTGATTTTACATACGACGCAAGCAACCGCGTCACGCAAATCAGCGATACTTTAACGCCCGCGCCGCGCACCGTTGTTTACAGCTACGACGCGAATAACAATCTCACTTCAGTAACCAACCCGAACGGAAACGCGACGCAATACACCTACGACGCGAATCACCAGATGCTGACGGCGAAAGACCCGCGCAACAACGTCTTTGTGACAAATACTTACGACGCGCAAAATCGGGTTGTTACTTATCAAACCGACGCGAAAGGCAACGCCACGCAATTCGCCTATGATTTCCCGTCGGGCAAAACCACGATTACCGACCCGCTCGGCAACGTCAGTTACGACTATCACGACGCTTTCAAGCGGATGATAAAACGCGAAGACCGTCTGGGTAAAGATTATTCCTACACTTACGACAATAATAACAACCGCACGAGTGTTACCGATAAAAAGGGTAATCCGACCGGTTATGAATACGACGCAAGCGGTAACGTAACGAAACAAAACGACCCGTCCGGCAAAACCGTAGCAATAACTTACGAAGCGAATAATAATCCGCTGACGCGCACCGACGAACTCGGCAACGTTACGACTTTTGAATATGACGCTAACGGTAATTTAACGAAAACAACCGAACCGCTCGGCAAAATCACGACATTTACTTATGACAGTTTCGGGCAATTATTAACCGTCACCAACGCGCTCGGTCGCGTAACAACCAATACTTTTGATTCGTCCGGCAATTTGACTTCGATAAATGACGCGCTCAACAACACGACCGCTTACGGTTACGATTCTATCGGGCGACGAATTTCGACTACCGACGCGCGAAACAAAACGACGCTTTTCGCATATGACAAGAACGGCAATCTTTTGAGCGTGACCGACCCGCTCGGAAATGTTTTAGCGAGCGAATACGACGGCAACGACAACCGCGTGAAGATTACCGATGCCCGCGCCAAAATTACGCAGTTTGAATACGACGCGAATAACTTGCTGACTAAGATAACGGATGCGAAAGGCGGAATTGTAACGAACATCTACAACGCGCTCGACCGCAAAACCGCCGTTAAAGATGCCCGGAATTTCACGACTAATTTTGAATATGATTTGGAAGGCAGAACGACGAAAGTAACCGACACGCTCGGCAACATAACGCGATTTGAATATGACGCACAGGGAAATCGGACAAAGATAATTGACCCGAAAGGCAATGCCGGCGTTTTTACCTACGACACTCTTAACCGTTTGATTTCGACGACGGACGCGCTCGGCAATCAAACGACGACGACTTATGACGCGCTCGGCAGAGTTACAAAGACAACCGATGCCAACGGCAAATCAACGCAGTTCGTGTATGACGCGCTCGGAAGAATGACGAAAGTTACCGACGCTAACAACAAAGACACGATTTACACTTATGATTTGCTCGGCAATCGTTTGACCGTTAAAAATCCGATTAATGAAACGACTGTTTTTACCTACGACGAGTTGAACCGCCTGAAAACGAAAACCAATCCGCTCAGTAAAACTTATACTTTTACTTACGATGCGGTCGGAAATTTAACGCGGAAACAAGACCCGAACGCGAATCAGATTGATTACACTTACGACGGAAATAATCGCCTGACCGATATTAATTACCCGAATTCTACTTCGGTAAATTTTGTTTACGACGCAAACGGAAACCGGATGCAAATGACTGATTCGCTAGGCGTTTCGACATATACCTATGATGAATTAAATCGTCTGACGAATTATCTTGACGCTCACGGCAAAACCGTCGGTTACGAATACGACGCGAGCAGCAACCGCACGGCTCTGATTTACCCGGACGGCAAGCGTGTAACTTATACTTTTGACGGTGCAAATCGTCTGACGCAAGTTTCGGATTGGGCAAATCGCGTGACGAATTACGGCTACGATACCGCCAGCCTTTTGAGCGGTCAGACGAACGCTAACGGAACGAATGTAAGTTACGGCTACGATAACAACGGTCGTTTAACCACAATGAATACGAAGAAATCCGACCAGACGGTAATTTCTTCGTATTCATTCACGCTCGACTCGGTTGGAAATCGCACCAACGTCAACCAAAACGAACCGCTTACTGCCGGAACAAACGTAGCAAATACGAATTATGCCTACAACGCGGCGAACCAGATTCAAACTGCCGGAGCGACCGCTTTTACTTCGGACTTTAACGGCAATCTGAAAACGCAAATCGTCGTTGGAAATACAACTAATTTCAATTACGATTTTGAAGATCGCCTGACGAATATTTCGGACGGAACGACAACGGCACAGTATATTTACAACGGCGACGGTCAAAGGCTTGCAAGAACCGTGAACGGCGTAACAACGCGCTATGTTCTTGACCCGACATCCCGTTTGCCGCGAGTTCTCGCCGAAACAAATGCTTCGGGCAACATCACGAATTTCTACACGCACGGCTTAGGATTAATTGCCAAAACGACGGCAGCCGGACAAAACTACCAGTATCATTTCGACGTTCGCGGTTCGACGGTTGCGATGACCAATTCGGCACAAAACATCGTCAATCGCTATTCTTACGACCCGTTCGGTTCGCTGATTGGTTCTGCCGAGCAAACAGCAAATCCGTTTCAATACATCGGACAATTTGGCGTAACAAAAGAATCGTTTGATTTATTATTCGCTTCGCGCAGGTTTTATAATCCGACGCTTGGAAGATTTTTAACTAAAGACCCAATTGAAGGGGTTTTAAACGATCCACAGACTTTTAATGAATACATTTATTCACGTAACGATCCGATTGGGTTGATTGATCCGTCAGGGTTGAGTGGACAATCTGATACGGAAGTGAAGTTTTATACAAGCGGAAGTTCTGATAAATCACATAAACCATTAACCGACTCTAGTGAATTTAGCTTTTGGACAGAATTTGCAAAAGCAATTCCAAATTCAGTTTTATGTGCAATAGGAAGAATAGAACCTTCTTGTAATTCTCTTGGCGTTTCAGAACAGTCAGTAGCAGAGTCACAGGATTTAGCCCTAGCATCAATTCAAGCTTTAGCATTCGCTTATGGTGGTCCTGTTGCCGCCAAAATCGCAAAAGGATATTTATTATATGCACAATTGCAAAACAAAATTAGTTTTGCATATAAATACAAAGACGTTCCATCAAAAATAGCAAACGGAGAACTAAGTTCAGGAGATGCAGTAGACATAATCATCGATGTTGGAGTTGATATTGGAGCTATTTACTTGGAAAATACCATTAATAAGGTTCTTCCTGTTAATATATCTATTCCTACTAAACAAGCGAAATACCTATTGAAAAAACTTAATCCTTTTAGCCGGTAGTTAATAATGCTTTTTAAGCTAATTATATGAGAAAAAATCAAAGATACATTCAAATTGGCTTTAAAACCTTTCTCATTACTTTTGCCTTACTACTTACATTTTCGATGGTTGAAAAAAATGTTTTTGCTGATTCTATAACTTACATTTATGACTCTCTCAATCGCCTCATCGAGGTTCATTATACCGATAAAATAATTCATTATAGTTACGACGATGCCGGAAATCGCACAGGAATGACGATTGAAATTCTCGTTGCCGCGCTTTCAATCACAAGCATAACCCCAAATAATGCAACGGTCGGCGGAAACGGTTTTATTTTAACCGTCAACGGCAGCAACTTTACAAATAATTCCGTCGTGCAATGGAACGGTGTCAATCGCCCGACAACTTTTGTTAATGCCACTCAGCTAACAGCCAGTATTCCGGCGGCAGATATTGCTGCAAGCGGAACGGCGGCAATCACAATTCTTAATCAAACCACAAATAATTATTCAAATGCCGGACAATTTACCATAACCAGCCCGACATCAACTAATATTGAGGGAGATATTGCAGACAGACCATACGGCAGCGGTTCTGTTAATTCCGGCGACGTAACGCAAATTCGCCGTTTTATTCTCGGCATTGATCAGTTGGATATATTATCGAATGAGTATCAAAAAGCAGATGCCGCGCCGTTTGAAACAAAAGGCGACGGCGCGATAAACTCCGGCGATTTAACACAAATTCGTCGTTACGTTCTTGGCGTTGAACCCGCGACTGCCGCCGCAGGTCCAACCACCCCTGTCGCCGGAAGATCAGGCAGTCAATTGGAAAACGGTAACTTGGCACCGACGACAACGCGCACTTTGACGGTCGTCAGAACTTCGCTCGTCGGCAATACTTTGACCGTCGGTTTAGTGTTGAATACCGACGGCTCGAAAGCCGGTGCCAACGCTCTGAACGCCGACATCAATTATGATCCGGCGGTGTTGAGTAATCCGACCAACATCCAAACCGTCCCCGGCAGTCCCGGAATGAACAGCACCGGATCAGGCGGGACGACGGCGAATGTTGACGGTTTCGCTCAAGCACCGTCGGGAATGCTCAATCGTTTTCGGGTGCTGGCGGATCTGCCGGCATCGGGCGGCGGACAAACCTTCGGACTCGGAGCGCAGACGATACTGACGATTGATTTCACGGTTGTCGGGAATCCGCCTTCAACGACACAGTTGAGCTTGACGAGCATTTTTGTGTCGAGCGTGACGGGGAGCAATCTGCCGACGACGACCACATCGGCAACGGTTCTAGTCGGACCGACGGCATCCGGAGCGGAGATCGGCGGACGGATTGTGACGGCACAAGGACGCGGAGTATCACGGGCGCAAGTGAAATTAACCGATCAAAACGGAGAAGTCAGATACGCGCTGACGAATCCGTTTGGATACTATCGTTTTAATGATGTTATGGTCGGACAGACCTGCGTAATCAGCGTTAGTGCGAAAGGTTTTCAATCTACGAGCGCAGTTAGAACGATTACCGGAGATTTAGCCGAAGTTGATTTTATTCTTCAGAAGTAATCACAATTTAAAGAGACGGAGTTTCTTTGAAATTTTAATCTGCCAAAAAGCGTGTCCGACTTAAATAATCGGACACGCTTTTTTTGTTGATTGGCAATTGTAAAAGGATGATTTGCATTAATCTGCGCCGACGGATTGAATTCCGTATTTTAACAGGCATAACTACGAAGACGATTGGGACGGTATTGCGTTTTGCGCTCCGAAATGAGAAAACATGCTGCTCGATACAATTATGATTTTCTCTTTTTCTTCGTGCGAAGTTCTATAAACAATCGAGAAAGTCATATTTTTTAAAATTAAAATAATCAGTATGGCAAACTTGTTTTAAGAGAGCGAAATACTTAAACTTGTCTTGCAGTTTTTGCTGAAAACACACATCTTTTAAGTCTTAAAACAATCCATTCTTTGGTCGTTAATTTTCTGCTGAGAAAATTAAATCAAAACCTTCCTTGAAATTGAAAATATTGTATGAAAAAACCGAATATGATTTTGCCTCGACGAGTTTCATTTATCTGCGCGGCGGGAATTTTATTTGTGATTCCGTTGTTGTTAGTATTTGCGGGCGGCGCGGGGGCGCAATCGGTAGTCAAGATATATCCGAAAACGATTCGTCTCGATAAAGGGAAAACCCGCACCATTACGGCGACGGCTTTCGATTCGTCCGGTGTTTTTATACCGAATCAGGTTTACAGTTATTCGGTCGCTTCCGGCACGGCGGCGGCGGTTTCGATCACGCGCAACGTTGAGGGCAACACCGAAGGCAATAATTCGAGATTCTCCGACAATATCGGCGAAATCAGCGGTTTGGCTGCCGGGCGCGTGCTGATTACAGCAAATGTCAACGGCGTTCAGAGCAGTCCGACAGTCGTTACCGTCGTTGATCCCGCCGCCGCGCCGCTCGCCGTAATCAAAGGCGATAACGAAGCTGAAAACGGCGCGACAATTCGCGTCAGAGTCGGCGAAGTTCTGGAAGTCAGCGGTGAAGATTCGGCGGGCGTGAATCTGGCGGAATGGTTCTGGGGCGACGGCGACCGCACAAATGATTTGATTTCGGCGACTCACGCATACTTAAAAGCCGGAACATATCAGCTCAAATTGCGCGTGACTAATTTCGGCGGCGCATCGCACGAAAGCGCGGTTTCTGTCATCGTCACCAATCATCCGGCACCGACGCGCGTTTTTAACGCCGCCAATTTAACCGAACTGCTTGCCGCTTACAATCAATGCACGGGCGGCGAGCATATCGTCATTCCGGCGGGAACAATTTTAGAAGGAAGCATCGAGCTTCCGGCGCGTGATTTCTCGGATTTCGTGACGATTCGTTCGAGCGCGGCGATGCCGGATTTAGCCGTCCGCGTTTCTCCGCAGCAGCCCGGCTTGGTCGTCTTTCGCGGAACTTATACTAATGAGATTCCGTTCCGCATCAAAAACAAAGCGAGCAAGATCAGACTCTCCGGCATAAAGTTCGAGCCGTTTCCGGGAACGCCGGACATTTACGCCAATTATTATCTGCTCGAAATCGGCGAAGCCTTCGGGCAAACCGTCGCCGAAGATAATCCGTCAAAAATTATTGTTCAGCACTGCGTCGTCAATCCGCCGGACAACGTGCAGGTCGTTCACGCCGTTCTCAACGACGGCTACAAGGTTTCGATTCTGTCGTCGTGGCTTGGCAATATAAAAACTTATGGTTCGCAGGACAGTCAGGCGGTTTTCGGTCTCGACGGACGCGGGGCGCACGTCTACAACAATACATTTTTTGAAGCGGCTTCCGAGAGCATTATATACGGCGGTTCGGATAACCGGATTGACGGGATGGTTCCGACCAACATCGAATTTCGCCGCTGCTTTTTTACAAAACGAACCGAATGGCGAACAAATATCAGAAACAGCGTCGGCGATTCGATCAATGAAAAAAACTTATTTGAAACAAAAAACGCGCGTCGTTTGTATGTCGAAGGTTCGATATTTACGAATCACTGGGACGCGCTGCGGTCACAATACGACGCTATCGTTTTGAAATCTTCCGCCGATAAACCAAACAGCGGACAAGGCGTTCCGTGGGCGGTGAGCGAAGAAATGGTATTTGAAAACAATCGTATCTCGCACGTTAACGGCGGATTCAGTATTGTGCGCGACTCGCCGTATGGAAGCGTCAGCTTTGACGCTTTAAAGCCGCAGCATATAAAATTGGTCAATATTTTGCTCGACGATATGACAATCGGGCGGTGGGGCGAAAGCCGGACGTGGGGATTTTTTACAAATGGAGTTGATGATTTTCATATCAAGCACGTATCAATTATTGATTCGATTGATACGACCGACGAATTAAAAGAAACCGCGCTGACTTTGACGACGGTCGGTAGCCTGCGGCTCAAAGTCTTGAATTCGATTATTCCGCTCAATTATTACGGCATTCGCAATAGCTGCGCCGAAGGAATCGGCAGCTTAAACGTCGCCACCTCGCGCTGGTTCGATCCGGCGACGGGCAGTAGCTGCGAAGCCCGCGCCGGAACTTACGACAGCAGTTGGAAAATCGAAGGCAATGTCTTTCCTTTAATGCGAACCTCGCATACTGCCGGTGCGTATCCGGCGAACAATTATTACCCGCAAAACTATACGGAAACAGGAATGTCGGCTTATCGCCGCTGCGATGTTTCGTGGCAGACGGATTTGTGCGAAAGCGAAATTGATGATTTTGCGCTAAACGCCGATTCCGCTTACAAAAACAAAGCAACCGACGCAACCGATCCGGGAATTAATGCCGAATTGTTAGCCGAAAGATTGCGCTGCACGACCGGCGGCGACACGCGCGAGTGTTTTACGGGCGGCAGCGTCACGCCGACACCGACACCTTCGCCGACCGTCACGCCTTCGCCAACACCGACACCAAATCAACAACCCGCTCCGTTTCCGGGTCCGGCGGCGAGCGCGATTCCCGGCATTATCGAAGCGGAAAACTTTGATCGCGGCGGAGAAGGCGTTGCTTATCACGACCGTTTGGGCTTGACCGAAAGCGTCGCTTATCGCAATCAGCCGACGGAAAAAGTTGATATTCAGGCGCGTTCGGATGTTTCGGGCGGTTATGCCGTCACGGAAGCGTTTGGCGGCGAGTGGCTTGCCTACACCGTTTCGATTCGCAAAACCGGAACTTATAATTTGGAAGTCCGATACGCTTCGGACAGGCGCGAAGGGACTTTTCACATCGAATTGGACGGTCAGAACATTACCGGCGCGATGACTATTGCTGCCGGGAATCAAGGAACTTTTCGCAGCGTGTCGCGCAAAGTCAGTTTGCCGGGCGGACAACACACTTTAAAGCTCGTCGTTGATTCCAATCCGTTTAATCCTAATTCCGGGCGGACTTTGGAGACACCGGCGGTATTCGATTCGATTATTATTCGCTACGCAAAATCCGATTACAAAATTTCACAAGAATTCAGCCGAACATTATTCGATATGATTTATGACGAAACATTCTCAAATGCTTTTCTCCGTTGATAAGTTGGAAAATTTATTCTCCCCTTCGCGTCCAGACAAAGCATTTAAGAATTTCGGTGCGCTGCGAACAGAAAAATCCGATAAAAAATTAACTTTTTTCGGCAAATTTGATCGGCATCAGCGGTCTATTTGCAAGATTTAAAAACAAAATTTTGATAGTGTTGTTGAAATAATCTTTTTGTTACGAGTTGATTTCTATTCCGCACAATCTGATAGCGGGGTGCAGCAGCGAAAATTCCGAAGGAGGCAAGACGATGAAACATAAGTCACTAAGTTTGTTTTTTTTAGCAGCTTGTTTTATTTTCCTGCCTTTTCGTTTGGTCGGCGCACAGTCGGGAGTTGAACTGCCGGAGATTAAAGGCTCGCATTTGCAGGTTTATCAGGACATCAGGATTGAAATTACCGCGATTAAAAGAATGAACGAATATCAATCCTACTGGCAGAATTCGGAACGCGCACGCGGACGAAAATTAATCGCCGAACCGGGTTTCGAGATTGCGCTGGTTAAGATAAATACAAAGCGGCTCGGCGACAATCCCGGCATCAGCGTCAATAGTCTCTACATTTACGATTCAAAAGGGAAGGAATACGAAGCCAAAACGCGAGCATTTACTCTCGGCACACGCGGCGAATCAGCCGTTGATTCAAAGGACCTCGATTACGAATTTCCCGTCCAAGTTCCAAAAGGCACACAGTTTTCAGCCATCCAACTGCGGCAAATTACAGTAAAGGAAACAGAGCCTTTTGCTGTTCACCAAAAGATAACTTTCGATGTCCGCGAATTTATCTGGTAAATTCTATAAACACTATTTTCGCCTTTCAAAAAGAAAATAAAAAAGCGACAGCCTAAATGACTATCGCTTTTTATTGTAAATAATGGTACACCCGACAAGATTCGAACTTGTGACCCTCTGATTCGAAGAGTTAAATTGTCTGTTTTACTGAGTTTCTTTGACTTCAATTTATTTCGTTTTATTCAGCGTTTTTCATATATCAGTTAATAATAGTTTCGCTAAGTTTTGCTAATTTCGGCACAGTTGGCACACAATAGGCACACAAAACTTTCTTCAAGAATGACTATTCGTGTATTATAAAAAGCAATTTTTAAATCACCTTATAAAATAT
>JALYQJ010000244.1 GCA_030855875.1 Acidobacteriota bacterium | reverse complement strand
GTCAAAGGAACTTCGGGAAGCGGAATCTTTTCGATTGCAATGTTCGATAAAAATCACGGCGTGATCGTCGGCGGAAATTTCGAAAAGCCGAATGAAATTACAAACAACTTAGCTTTTACCGGCGACGGAGGAAAAAGTTGGATTTTGGGAAAAGGTTTGAACGGCTATCGTTCGGGCGCGGCTTTTGTTGATAAAAAAAAGATTATCGTGGTCGGTTCGTCGGGTTCGGATATTTCTTTGGATGGCGGGAAAACGTGGAAAATTCTCGATAAAGGAAATTACAATTCCGTTCAAGCGAAAGGTAGAAACGCGATTTGGGGGATTGGTGCAAACGGATTGGTTGCCAAATTTAAGTGACGTTTAGCGCAAGGCGAAACATCTGCGTTTCAATCAAATAATTTTATGCAATTCGCGTGGTATGACATTATCGGCTCAATCGGCGTGGCGACGATAATTGTGACTTACGTTTTGCTGCAAACCGGGCGCGTCAAAAGCGAGAGCCTGACATATTCGGTGCTGAACGGCGCGGGCGCGGCATTGATCGTGTTTTCGCTTTTTTACAGTTTTAATTTTTCGGCTTTTGTAGTTGAATCTTTGTGGGTTTTGATTAGCATATATGGTATTGCTAAATATTTCTTGAGGAAAAAATGACGGCGAAAACGACTTTGGAAAAATCGAATCAACATTTAAGCTGCACGAAAGAAACTTCGCTGACACGCGAACAGTTTCTTGAACTTTATCACTTTATCAAAATGACGCGGATGTTCGACGAAATTACCGTTCGTTTAAAACGGCAATCGAAACTGACGGGCGGCGTGTTTACGTCTTTGGGTCAGGAAGCGACGGCGGTCGGGACGGCTTTTGCGCTCGAAGCGCAGGATTTTATCGCGCCTTTAATCCGCGACATCGGCGCGGTTTTTGTCAAAGGAATCTTACCGCGCACGATTTTCGCGCAGTATCTCGGCAAAGCAAACGCGCCGTCGCGGGCGACCGACGTGCAGTTTCATTTCGCCGATTTGGAGAAAGGCTTTGTCGGTCCGATTTCTCACTTGGGCGATATGATTCCCGTGATGACCGGAATTTTGCTTGCCGCGAGAATGAAAAAGGAAAATCGTGTGGCGGTCGCCTACGTTGGCGACGGCACGACTTCGACCGGAACTTTTCACGAAGGCGTAAATTTCGCCGCCGTGCAGAAACTGCCGCTGATTACGATTATCGAAAATAACGGCTATGCTTATTCGACGCCGACGCGCAATCAATGTGCCGCCGCCAATTTTGTTGATAAAGCGATTGGTTACGGAATTTTAGGTTTACAGACCGACGGCAACGATATTGTCGCGTGTTTCGAGACGATGAAACGCGCCGTCGAACACGCCAGAAACGGCAACGGCTCGGTTTTGATCGAAGCGATGACGTATCGCCGCAAAGGTCACGCCGAACACGATAATCAAAGTTATGTCCCTGAAGGCGAAATCGAATTTTGGGCGGCGACGAACGATCCGATTGACCGTTACGAAAGATTTTTGACGAAAGAAAAAATCGCGTCCGAAGAAGATTTGGGGAAAATCGTCGCGGAAGTTTCCGCACATCTCGAAAGCGAATTGGCAATCGCCGAAGAAGCGGGAATGCCCGAACCGATTTCAGCAGCTTACGATGTTTTCGATAATCGAATCGTCGCTCCTGCGTTTAAGAAAAAAGTTTTGGAGAAATAATTGGTGCGCGGAAATGCTTGTCCGCAAAAACGCGGCGGGTTTCAAAATGCTTTAGAAAAATGAGGCTGTAATTTAAAAAAAACGCGGACAAAGATGTCCGCGCTCCAATTTTATATGAGCGTTGTCCAGAGAAAATTATCGAAGTCATTCAGGGCTTTTTTCGACTCGAAAAAATCGGGCGGCGTTTTGCTGATTATCTGCACCGTCGTTTCGCTTTTGATAACAAACTCGATTCTCGGCGCAAATTATCTGAGCATCTGGCAGATGTATCTCGGTGGTTTGAGCATCGAGCATTGGATAAACGACGGGCTGATGGCAATTTTCTTTTTGCTCATCGGATTGGAACTCGAACGCGAATTTTACAACGGCGAATTGTCCGATTTCAAAAACGCTCTGCTGCCGATTTTTGCCGCCGTCGGAGGTTTGGCAACGCCCGCGCTGATTCATTTTATTTTCAATCGCGGAACGGCAACCCAAGCCGGAATCGGGATTCCGATGGCGACCGACATTGCCTTCGCGCTCGGCGTTCTCGCGCTTTTAGGAAGCCGCGTTCCGGCTTCGCTGAAAATTTTTCTGACGGCTCTGGCGGTGATGGACGATCTCGGCGCGATTATTATTATTGCGATTTTTTATACGGCGCAGTTTTCCGCCGTTTATCTTTTCGGCGCAATCGTCGTTTTCGGAATTTTGATTTTACTGAACAAAGCGCGCGTGATGTCGCTCGTGCCGTATCTCATCGGCGGCGTTTTGATGTGGTTTTTGATGTTAAAGTCAGGCGTTCACGCGACGATTGCCGGAGTTTTGCTGGCATTTGCGATTCCCTTTTCCGCCAAACAGGACGACGAAGAATCGCCTTCGCACCAGCTCGAACATTTTTTGCACAAACCCGTCGCCTTTGTTATTCTGCCGATTTTCGCGCTTGCCAATACCGGAATCGTCATCGGTGCGGATTCGATTTCGAGTTTAATGACCGCCAACAGTTCGGGAATCATCGGCGGTCTGGTGTTGGGCAAGCCAATCGGCATTACGCTTTTGAGTTTTATTGCTGTTTCGTTCGGCATCTGTCGTCTGCCGCTCGATTTAAATTGGAAGCACGTTTTCGGCGCGGGACTGCTCGGCGGCATCGGTTTTACGATGTCAATTTTTATTACAAATCTCGCACTCGTCGGCAATATGGAAACAATCAACGCTTCAAAAATGGCGATTCTGCTGGCTTCGCTGACCGCCGGAACAATCGGATTTTTGTGGCTTAAACTTTTGGGCAAACCCGAAGAATCGGACGAAGATTTGGACACGATGGATTTTCATATAACCGAAAGCGTAAAATCGGCAAAATAATCCATCCAACCAATGATATGCAAACAGGATTTATAAGCGTTCCATTTAAAGCCGAAAGCGGTCTGTCGCAGATTGACGGAATGGGCAAATTTTCGTCCGCCGGAATCGTCCTCGAATTTGAATCGAAACTTTTCGGCATTATCAAAGACGGCGTAAAAGAAGCCCGCATCGCGCTTGACGAAGTTTTAGACGTAAAATTTCGCAAAGGCTTTTTCAAAATCGGCGCGAAAATCGAAATCCGCCTCAAAGATTTCAGCCAACTCAGCAAACTGCCGAGCAAAGACGGCAAAATCACTCTGAAAATCAAAAAAGACGATTACGAACGCGCACAGGAAGCCGTCGCCAAACTGCACAAAGATTTAACCGAACAGCGCGATTCCCTGCCGCCCGCGCACACGCCCGTCAGCCGTCTGTTTGACGAAAGCGAAGATGAAACGAAGGAATTAGGAAAATGATTGATTCGTTTGAGTGGAATCCGAAAAAAGCCGAAACGAATTTTAAGAAACACGGCGTTTCGTTTGAAGAAGCGGCAAGCGTATTTTTCGATCCGCTTTCGTTAACCGTTCCCGATCCGCTGCATTCGGGCGAAGAAAGTCGTTTTATCATCACCGGACTTTCCGACCGGCAAAGGCATTTAGTTGTTGTCCACACAGACAGAGGTGATAAAATCA
>JALYQJ010000155.1 GCA_030855875.1 Acidobacteriota bacterium | reverse complement strand
AACAGGCTCGTAAGCGATTATGATACGTTCCATATCCGAAACTGTCAAACCGCCCGTGCCTTTCACGAGTTGCGTTTTGACAATCATTTCGGCGTTGCCCGCTTCCCTTTCTGCGAGCATTTCTCCGACGCAAACAATCGCCGTCAACCCGCTTTGAAGCGCGGCTTTTGTTTTAAGATTGACAGACGAATCGGTTTCGCCGTAAAACTGCCGCCGTTCGGAATGACCGATAATAACGTGCGAACATCCGACATCTCTGAGCATATCCGCCGCAATTTCGCCGGTATGAGCCGAATGTTTCGTTTCGGTCGCACAATTTTGCGCCGCGACTTTGATATTCGAGCCTTCCAATCGGTCGGCAACCGTTTTCAAGGCAGTAAAAACCGGCGCGATAATGACTTCACAATGATTCGCATTTGCCACCAGAGGTTTTAACGCGAGTGCCGTTTCGACCGCTTCGCCGAGCAATTTATGCATCTTCCAATTTCCTGCAATGACAGGTTTTCTTATCATAATTAAGTGGTGAAACTATTCTGAATAACGTGCCGGTTAATAGAATAGTCCAACTAAAACTATTATGACAACGAGGAAAATAATTCCGCCGATCACAATCTTTCTAGTTATATTAATTTTTATCGATTTTTCAATCGTTTCACTTTGCTCATCATCAACGAACTTGTATTTTATCTCGGTCGGAATTTTGTTGTTTTGAGAAATATTGCCGGAAGATGTGTTCGTTTTCGGAAATGAGTATTTACGCTCATTTTTTGCGGCGACAGATTTATAAACGATTTCCAAATCCTCCGCGAATTCGTTTATTAATCGGTAACGCGAAATCACGTCTTTTGCCAGACACTTGATGAGAATATTTTTGATTTCCGGCAATTCTTCGATTTCGAGCGGATATTCAGGTTCGGTCAAAAGAATTCGAGTCTGCACGTCGCTCGCAGTATCTCCAATAAAAGGTCGCTGCCCGGCGAGCATTTCAAAAAGTACAACTCCTAAACTCCAAATATCCGTGCGCGAATCAAGCAATTGTCCGCGAATCTGTTCGGGCGACATATAAGCGGTCGTGCCGATTATCAGTCCCGGTTTTGTGTCGGGAGAATCGCCGATTGTCCTTTTGATTTCTTCACTTTGCAGGTGAAACGGCTGTGCCAGTCCGAAATCCAAAACCTTCACCAAACCGTCGTCGGTGACAATCACATTTTCCGGTTTTATATCGCGGTGAACGATGCCCGCTTTGTGTGCCGCCGTTAACGCTTTTGTTATCTGACAGGCAATATCGAGAGCGTAGATTTTATCAATCTCTTTCTTTTTCAGCAGTTCGCGCAGAGTGTTTCCCTGAACATATTCCATCGTCAGATAATATCTGCCGTCCGCTTTGCCGAAGCCGTAGATGTGCGCGACGTTCGGATGCGAAATTGCTGAAGCGGCTTTTGCTTCCTGCTGAAAGCGCAAAATTCTCTCGTCGTCGTCGGCAAGCGAGTTCGGCAAAACTTTGATGGCGATGTTTCGTTCCAAAGTTTTGTCCTTCGCCAGAAATACCACGCCCGAGCCGCCGCGACCCAAAATTTTCTGCATTTCATACGCGGCAAAATTCGGCTCGTCAAACAAACCGATATATTCCGAAGCTAAAATCTGTGTGCCGACTTCAAAAACCGGATCGCTCAAAAAACTGTTGCTTTTTTCGGTTTCGGCAAGCAGCGAAAGAACGTTTTCGAGCAAATCCGAATCGTCTTTGCAGACCGATACCACGTATTGCTCGCGCTTTTCGGGCGGCAAGCTAACGGAATTATTGAAAACTTTTTCAACAGTTTTCCAGCGATCAGCTATCATTGCATTCTTTTAAAATATATTTTGAACTTTCAATCTGCTTTGAGGAAAATGGGGAATTAATACACGATATTTTTTGACCGAAAAGTTAATGAGCCATTTGATTTGCGCCGTTGATTTCCCGACCGAGCCAGGCTTTTGCCAAACGCCAATGAACGCCGATGGTGATTGGAGCAAAATTCAGAACCTGACTGATTTCATCAACCGACAAACCACCGAAATAGCGCATCTCGACAATCGAACATTTAAACGGATCAATATGTGAAAGCCGTTCGAGAGCTTCATCGAGCGCGATTAATTCGATTGATTTTTCGTGCGTTAAAACCGTCACATCTTCCAAACTGACGTGAGCAAATTTGCCGCCGCGTTTCGCGCACGTCCGGTCACGAGCGTGTTTCAGCAGAATTCTCCGCATAATTTGCGCCGAAATAGCAAAAAAGTGTTTGCGATTTTGCCAGTTTACCGAATGCTGATTATTAAGTTCGATATAGGCTTCGTTAATCAAAGCAGTTGTTTGAAGAGTGTGATTAGGATTCTCCCGACGCATATAGTTATGCGCGATTTTTCGGAGTTCCTGCTCAACGAGAGGCATCAGGTCTTCTAGTGAAGTGCGGTCTCCATCGCTCCAGGCGGCAAGCAGTTTCGTAATATTTTGGCTGTCAGTCATAATGTAACTCCTTAAATTAAGACTTTGCAGAAACTTTAGGGAGACTAAAGTTCTTTTCAAATGTTGGCAAACCGTGATTTTTCTCGCTCGATATACTGATACTGCTAAAAAATATGCATTTTTAAATTGCTGAAAATTTATCTTGTCGTTTCAATGAGATAATTTATTATGTTCAATAACCGCAATTCAATAAAAGCAGATTATACATAAGTTTCCGAAAAACACAATAAAAATTTTCATCATTTTTTCCAAAATTTAACTATTATGACTTTTCTCATATACTTTTTGCATAGTTTTCGGACGTAGATTTAAAGGATTTGAATAATACAGCTAAAATCTACCTTTTCGAAAAAACTGTAATATCGCTAAATTTTAAGATTTCAAATCAGAGCAGTTTGCTGCACTTTTGATTTCAGTGATGACGTTTATTTTTAGAATAATTGCCTTTTTAAGAGAAAAAATTTTCAACTGTTTTAATGAATACGCGAAAAAGCCTCATTTATTTATCGTTAAGCATTTCAACTCCGGGCAGTTTTTCGCCCGCCAGAAATTCCAGCGTTGCGCCGCCGCCGGTTGAAATGTGTGATATTTTATCATCGAGTCCGGCTTGATTGACGGCTGAAACCGAATCGCCGCCGCCGACAATTGAAATTGCACCTTTCTCGGTCGCTTCGGCTACGGCTTTGGCAATCGCCGTCGTGCCTTCATCAAACGGTTTTTCTTCAAACATTCCCATCGGACCATTCCAGACGATTGTTTTCGCGCCTTTGAGTGCGCGACTAAAAATTTCGATGGTTTCGACCCCAATGTCCAAACCGACCAGACCTTTATTGGTAAATTCTATCGGAATCGTTTTGCGCGAATTGAGCGGATCATAGCTGTCAACGACCTGATGATCGGTCGGCAGAATCAATTCGACACCGGATTCTTTTGCTTTACGCTCGACTTCCAGAGCCGTTTCAAGCATTTCATCTTCGACGAGAGATTTGCCGACGGTCAAGCCGTTCGCTTTAAAAAACGTATAAGCCATCGCGCCGCCGATTAACAATTTATCAACTTTGCGTTCGATGAAAGATTCGATAACCGGAATTTTATCGGAAACCTTCGCGCCGCCGAGAATTGCGACAAACGGGCGTTCGGGATTGTTTAAGGCTTTCGATAAAAAATTCAATTCCTTTTCCATCAAAAGTCCGGCGACGGAATTTTCGACAAACTTCGTAATTCCGGCGGTCGAAGCGTGTGCGCGATGCGCCGCGCCGAAAGCGTCGTTGACGTAAACGTCCGCCAGTTCTGCGAGTTGTTTGGCAAAATCTTCATCGTTCGCTTCTTCTTCGGCGTGAAAACGTAGATTTTCGAGCAACAAAACTTCGCCTTCTTTGAGATTATTTACTTTTGCCGAAACTTTTTCGCCGATACAATCTGCGGCGAAGAAAACTTTATCGTTTTTAATTTCGGCTTTACCGAGTGCAGTTCCTTGTTCGTTCGTGTAAACAATAGAATCTTTACTGCCGCCGGTCGAAACGTCCTGCAATTCCGGCAACTGCCACAAATATTCGTAGACTGGTTTTAAAGAATATTTCGCCGCATCATACGGCATTTTCTTTTCTTCGGCTTTCTTTTTATCTTTCAAAGGTCTTCCAAGATGCGAAGCGAGAATCACTCGTGCGCCTTGTTCAATCGCGTATTTGATCGTCGGTATCGCTCCCGAAATGCGCGTGTCGTCTTCGATTACGCCGTTTTTTATCGGCACGTTGAAATCTACGCGAATAAAAACGCGCTTCCCTTTTATGTCAATATCTTTGATTGTTTTTTTGTCCATAATTCAGGTAAAAATTGACGAAAAATTATTTCACTTTATTTGGCGGGTCGCTTATTATCAACTTATCATCGAACTTTTTCAATTGTTTAATTCGCCTTATCGAAACAATTTTGCTTAACTTTGAAATTGTTTTCTTCAATCGTCGGATTCAATTTTATTTCATTCAACCGAATGTCAATAAAAGATTCCTTAGTAATATGAAATGGCAGCATTACGTTTTCAACGCGGCGATAATCGTCGTAGAAAAAAGTGAAAAATTGTCCGGTGTAACCGACCAGCAATTTTGTTTCGACATCGAAGGCGAGCCAGACGGTTTGACCATTAGCCGTTACCGCTTCGATAACGTGCGCCTGTTTGCCCATTCGGTCAAATGCGCCTTGATAATTTAATGATTTGAAAGTTTCTTTTTTGAAAAGATTATTCAGCGGCGCGAAAATTTCGATCTCAGCCGTGTTTATTTCGACAGCTATTTTTCGATTAAGCCCATAATCGGTTTGCAAAAAAGTATTGTTGCCGTTGTAAATCTGCCGGACTTCGCCGATTGCTTCAGATGTTACTACTTCGGCATATTTATCCGGCTTTTGTCGGAAAATGTCAATTTCCGCCTCCACCTTCGTCCCTTTGGCGGCAATCCCGGAAGTTCCTTTTAAAGCGTAAGTGTTAATTTTACTCAATGCTTCTTCGCCGCCGATGATACCGACAAAATCCGTAATAACCTGCAAGGCTTTTGCATCTTTTTTATAAACCGGGACAGGCGGCGGCGGTGCTTTGACCGTTACTTCGGCTAATAATCTTCCTTTCGGAACGGCAATTGGTTTTGGTGCGGGCGGCGGCGGTTTATCGGCGGTTAGAATTGTTATCTTTCCTTCAACTGATTTTGGAAACGCGGTGTCTTCTTTGATTAATTTGAGCGCGGTTTCAAGCGGTGCGTCTATTCCCGTCAGAAGCGATTTTCTGTCCAGCGCGGCAATGAAGTTCGGTTCAACGCCTTTGCCTTCCAGGTAATTTCCATTTCGCGTTTTAAAGTTGGCAATCGGATAGAGCAGAACCGCGCCGGTCGGAAGTTGGACGGAAACCGACGGCAGTGCTTCGCCCGCCGTTTTTTCGCCGACGACCAGAGCGCGATTATTTTCCTGCAGTGCCGCCGCAAAAACTTCCGCCGCCGAAGCAGTTTGATTATCTACCAGAAAAACGAGTCTGCCTTTGTAGTTTTTCGCTTTTGATTCGGCAACCATATTTTCGCTGCCGACTTTATAGATTGACGTTCCCAAATCAATGGGTTTTTCCGTGAGCATTCCGCCGAGTCCGATTAATATGCCGAGAATGCCGCCGGCATTTCCCCGTAAATCAATTATAATCGCCCGTTTGTCTTTTAATTCGGTCAACGCAGCGCAAAACTTTTCGATGACCGGCAGAGCAAATACGTTAAATTTTATATAGCCGGTTTGCTCGTTTAAGGAAACGGCTTCAAATTTCAAAAACTGTTCAGGGTAATTGTTTCCGATGGAAATCATTTCGCCCTTTAACTGTTCGCGCTGAACTTTGAATTCTTTTGCCTGTCCGGTTTCACTCGAAACGGTTAGGGCGACGAAGCTGTCTTTTTCGCCGTTCAGCATATAAGTCACCACTTCGCCGGGCAGATATTTTTTTATGTTGCGGATTTTCGCGTAGTGTATCTCGATTTGTTTGAGCATCTCGAAGAGCGAAACGTCGTTGATTTTTTCTACGATGCCGCCGGTTTTCATTCCCGCTTTTTCTGCCGCCGAATTGGCTTCAACGCGAGTGACGACAAATTGATTTTCTATCAGGCGCAATTCAACGCCGATGCCGTATTTCGCCGAGTAATCTCCAAAATCGGATTCCTCATCATCGGTTTCTTCTTCACCGGACATTTCATCTTCGCCCGCCGCCTGCCGCGCTTCTTCTTTCGCTCTGGCTTCGGCTTTGGCGTTCTCAATCGCCTGATAAACTTCCGGCGGAATGACGGCAAAATGCGAGCGGTTGAGGCGATTTATCATTTCCTGCAAAATGTCGTGCAGTTGCGCGTCGGTTGCAGATCGCAAAACGCGCGGCTCGAATTCTTTTTTTATTTTGTCCCAGTCAAGACCGCTGAAAGTCTGATCGAAATAATTAGTTTTGATTGTCTGCCAGGTGAAATTAAAAGCATCCAAGCGTCTCTGTCTTTCAGGAGTCAAATTCGCAGGTGCGGATTGAATAATCTTCGGCTGTCTGGCGACGACAGTTTTTCGCGGCGGAGATTTTCTTGTCTGAGCAGGAAGATTTTCGTTGAGACTAAATATCCAGACGAATATCAAGAGTAAGGAAAAAAAATTATTTTTCATACGGTTGAGAGAAATGAATACAAATGAAGTTAAAATTTAGAATTAGGAAATAAGTGATGAATCAGTGAGTTTCATCACCACTTATTTTACATATTATAACCCCTTATTAGCAATAAATTTTACTAAATCACGGACGCGGCACGAATAGCCCCATTCGTTGTCATACCACGAGAGAATTTTTACCATCGTGCCGCCGATGACTTTCGTGTTTTCCGCGTCAACGATGGAAGAATTCGGATTGCCGCGAAAATCAATCGAAACGAGCGGTTCTTCGGAGAATGCCAAGATTTCTTTTAATTCATTGTTCGCCGCGTCCTTTAAAACCTGATTGACTTCTTCGGTCGTGGTTTCCTTTTCGACGTTCATCACAACGTCAACCAAAGAGACATTTGGGGTCGGAACGCGGACGCTGATTCCGTCGAATTTTCCTTTTAATTCGGGAATAACTAGCGCGACGGCTTTTGCCGCGCCGGTCGAGGTCGGAATCATCGAAAGCGCGGCGGCGCGGGCGCGGCGCAAATCCTTGTGCGGTAAATCCAACAATTGCTGGTCGTTCGTGTAGCTGTGAATCGTGTTCATCAGCGCATTGACGATGCCGAATTTTTCGTGAATCACTTTGGCGACCGGCGCGAGGCAATTCGTCGTGCAGGAAGCGTTCGAGATTATATTATGCGTTGCCGCGTCATACATTTCTTCGTTTACGCCGAGAACGATTGTCACGTCTTCATTTTTCGCGGGCGCGGAAATTATCACTTTTTTGACCGAGCCGCGCAGATGTTTTTTCGCATCTTCGGCTTTGGTAAAACGCCCCGTAGATTCGATGACGATTTCCGCGCCGACCGAATTCCAGTCAATCGCTTCTGGGTCTTTTTCGCTGAAAACGCGAAATTCGTCTCCGTCAACGATGATCGAGTTTTCCGTGTGCGAAATATCGTTCGTCAGATTTCCCATCACCGAATCGTATTTCAGAAGGTGCGCCAGAGTTCTCGTATCGGTCAAATCATTAACCGCCACAAAATCTATCTCGTTATCGCCGAGAGCCGACCGCAGAACATTGCGCCCGATGCGCCCGAAACCGTTAATCGCCACTTTAATTGCCATTTCTTTTTTTATAATCTCCTTATCAAAATCTAAATGTCTTAAAAACTTGAATGTATCTTAAATTCGGTCAAAGTTCAAAAGTTCGATAAAGCGGATTTTCGGCTCTTCGCAGTTGAAACGGAAATAGTAAATTGTTGAAACTATCCAAAATTAATTGACGTAAAAGGGGTTGAGTTTACACCCGTTTATAAAATAATTTATCAAGACTCGGAGCTTTTTTATAATGAAATTCCTGCGCTATTTTACGCTTATTCTAACAATTTTCATTTTCAACGCCGGTTTTAATGTTCAATCTGCTTACGCCCAAAATTCAGGCGAAAAGCCGCAAATTGCTAAAAATAACATCGAAACAGTTGAAACAAATGCGGAAGAAAAGCTGCCGGCAAAGTCTCCTGAAGATAAAGCCGATAGAGTGAAGAGCAATTCAATCAACAATTCTGCGACTGCGGCGATGCTTCGTCGGGTCGGTGTCCAGACCGACCAAACCGTTCCGATTTCGCTCGACGAAGCAATTCGCACGGCGTTGGAAAATAACAATCAGATTGAAGTAGCACGCGATGACGTTCGATTTCAGGAAACCCAACTTCGTTCGCTTTTGGGAATTTACGATCCGGTTTTCAGCGTTGCGCCGACGTTTTCCCGCAACTCTTCAACCGGCTCGGGCGCATCGAATGATTTTCGGATTAATTCCGGCTTTAGCAAAGAAATTGAAGCCGGAGGCGGCAGATTCGATAGTTTTCTCAACACTAGCCAATCGGGACAAAATTCACGCAATAATACGAATTTCAATCAGACATCAAACATCGCAAGTTCTTCAAGCACAACGTATTTCAGCAATCTCGGTGTAACTTACACGCAGCCGCTTTTTCGTAACTTTAAAATTGACAATACCCGCCGACAAATCAGAATTCAGCGCAAGCGTTTGCAGCAGACTGATGCCGATTTTCGCCGTCAAACGATTGATGTAATTTCGCAGGTTCAGCGAGTTTACTGGGATTTGGTTTTCGCTCTGCGCGACCAGCAGAACCGCGTCGCCAATTTGAATCTGGCGCGTGAAAATCTGCGGCAGGTCGAAGCCCGCATCGAAGCCGGAGCCGCCGCGCCCTTAGCCCGCGCCGAAGTCGAAACCGAACTCGCCACCCGCGAAACCGATGTTTTATTGGCGACGCAGCAAGTCTCGATTACCGAAAACAATTTGAAAACGCTGCTTTTAAGAAACCCGGAATCGCCGCAGTGGTCGCAGTCATTCGTTCCGACCGACAAACCGGTTTTAAGTCTGGATGCGGTGAGTTTGGACGACGCGCTCAAAGATGCCCGCGATAATCGTCCAGAACTGCGCCGTCTGCAGCTGCAAAAAGACATCAACCAGATTGACATCAGTTACTTCAAAAATCAGATTAAACCGCAGATTGATTTGAACTCGGCATTTTCGCTCGGCGGTTTGGCGATCAGCGGCACGAATCAGGACACGCGGACAAATCTTTTTATCAGTCCGCAGGATTTGATTTTCGTAGACCGGATCAACGGTATTTTGAATAAACTTCAAAACATCAATCCGCAAACGGTCGTTCAGCCGATTACGAATACGGAAATTCTTATTCCGGCAAGCAATTCTCCGATTTTCGGCGGTTTCGGGCGCAGCTTTCGGAATCTTTTTCGCACCGACGCGCCGTCTTTTTCGGTCGGCGTAACTTTTTCTTTTCCGCTCGGAAATAAAACTGCAAAAGCGAATTTGGCTGGCGCAAGGATTCAGGACGAGCAGATTCAGGCACAAAGCCGTTCGCAGGAACAAACGATAGTCGCCGAAGTCCGTAATGCGGTGCAGGCGGTCGAAACGTCGCGGCAGAGAGTTTTAACGGCTCGTCGCGCCCGTGAGAATGCCGAAATACAGCTTGAAGGCGAACGCCGACTTTTCGATGTCGGACGTTCGACGACCTTTCTGCTGTTTCAGCGTGAAAACGCTTTGACAAACGCTCGAAATTCCGAAATTCGCGCCGAGACCGATTACAACAAATCGCTTTCCGATTTGCAGCGTTCGACTTCGACAACCTTCCGCGTAAATAATATAGAAATTGATTCGCCGATGGACGATCAATAATTTATCGTCAGTCAAAAAAAAGAAAAAGCGCGAATCAAATGATTCGCGCTTTTTCTTTTTCGTTTTATTACAAAATTACTGATTCGGTTCATCTCCAATTGCGTCGTCAATTTGCTTTTCCAGTTTATAACGCAATTTTTCCACCATAATATCGGCTTTTTGCAGGTTTAATTCCAAACTCGATCTGGTGTTTTGCACATCGGTCAGAAGATTTTGCAGATTGCGTTTGTCTGAAGTCAAAGTTTTGCGCCGCTGATCGCGCAGTTCTTCGGGGCGAAGCGTTCCGACGGTTGCAACCGAGCGTTCGATCATTTCCGGTCTGATGTCGTTTTCGATTTGGTCGAGTTTGGTTTTAATCTGACTTTCTTTTTCAATCATCTCGAAAAGCTGTTTTCGCAAAGTTTCCGACCGCTGTTCGGCGCGTGTCAAAATATCGAGATTGAGCAAAAGCCGTCTTTCTTTTTCGTCCGTGTCCTTTTTTTGATTAGTTTCGAGATTTTTTACGCGCTCGTTCAAATCATTTATGCCGTCGGCAGCGGCAACGGGTTTTTCGACCGGCTTCTCGGTTTGCGTTTCGGCTTGCGGCTGCACTATTACTCGATTTTCGCCGGGAAAATCATCGGCGCGGCTGATTATCAAAGGTTCGCTGCCGGTTCCCGCCGGAATCGTTTGAACAACCGGATTTGCCTTTCTGGTTTTAGACCGCCGCGGAGTTTGTGCGTTTGAATCCGCAACCAGAAAACCTAAAAAGAGAAAATTTAATATTGTTGCGCCGAAAATTATTCGACGGAACGGTATTCTAAATTTCATTGTATTACCTTAAATTTCTGTTGTTTGTGTTTTTGTCTGGAATCAAATCGCCGGTAAAAAATTCGACGATGTTTTTTGCCGTTCCGACAAAAGGAATCGCGTCAAGCCCGGAATGAATCACGCCTTTGACAACGCCTTTTCTTCTGATGCTGTGTCCGATTAAACCGATTGCCACCGCCGTTCCGAGATACGGAACCGCTTTTGCGCCGCGTTTGACGATTTGCCAGCCGCCGGCTTCGAGTAATTTGCGTTTTATAGTTGTCTTTTTCTCTGTCATTTGGTTCAGTTTATACTTGCTTTAATCTGATGACAACAGCATACTTTTGTTTGCACGAACAAATCCTGTAAAAGTTTCAATTTTCAATAATTATGTCGCTCAAAGTAACCAATCTTTCCAAAAGATATGATGATAATTGGGTTTTGCGAAACATTTCGTTTGAAGTCGAAAGATGCGAAGTTTTCGGCATTTTCGGCGCGACCGGCGCGGGCAAATCAACGCTTATTCGTCTGCTTTCCGGCTCGGAAAACTGCGACGGCGGCGCGATTCATTTCGATTCCAACGAGGTAACGACTTTATCCTGCGACGAGCGAAATTTTCACTTTCCGAAGCTGACGAACGATAATTTCTGGAAAAATCTTTTCAACACCGAACACAAATCGCAGTTAGCCGACGGCGAAGGTCAGGTTCTGGCTCTCGAAGAGTCTCTGCAAAAAGCCGACAGCGTTTTGCTGCTCGACGATTCGTTTTGTTATATGGACCGGCTTCTGCGGCTTGAAAATTATGAAAAACTGCACAGTACGGTTGACGAAAAAAGGCTGATCGTCATCATCGCCAGCAACGGTTTCGACGAAGTTTTGAAACTCTGTGAACGAATTGTCGTTCTGCACGAAGGCGAAATCAAACAGATCGGAACGCCGCGCGAAATTTACGAATCGCCGAATTCGGTCGCCGTCGCCAGATTAACCGGCAGAAACAATTTGATCGCCGCGCGTCGTTTGACCGCGAGCGAAGCGGAATTGCCGGAATTTGAAACCGTCATCGGCGAACATCACGTTTTTACAAAAAGAATCGGGAAAAATGCGCTCGACGCGCAAACTGAAAACGTCACTCTGGCGATTCGCCCGGAACATATTTCGATCTCGTTCGGCGCGTCTTTCCCGGAAGACAATTTATTAAAGGCGCAGATTACCGATATCAAATTTCACGGCGCGACGACTTTGATTCGTCTCGATTCAAACGGCTTAATTCTCGAAGCGATGGTTTTAAGACTGGTCGGATTAAACGTCGGCGACGAATGTATGGTCGGTCTTCCGCCGGACAGGATACTGGTTTTGGCTGATTAATCATTAGGAGCGCGGCATCCCTGTCCGCAATATCGCATCAGCGATGAAAAAGCCTCGAAATTACTCAATGTTGAATAATTTCGAGGCTTTTTTCACGCTTTGCGCTCATTTGCGGACAGGGATGTCCGCGCTCCGACTTTACCGACTTTTAATTATAATTCGGAACTAGAATCAACTGCACGCGGCGATTTTTCGCGCGGTTCGCATTCGTTGTATTCGATGCTACCGGCAGACTCGCGCCGAAACCTTTCGCTTCAAAACGATCCTGCGCGATTCCCAGAGCAGTCATTTTATCAACCATCGCCTGTGCGCGTTCCTGCGTTAAAGTTTGCAGATCATCGGGCGTTCCTTTGTCGTCGGTGTGCGCTTCGACGACGATTTTGTAATCGGGATTGCTCGATAAAACTTCACCGAGAGTATTTAATTTGACATCCGTGTTCGCGGCAAAACCGCTCTGGCGAGTTCCCGACCAGAAATTTTCCGGCAGAGTTAAAATGATTCCGCGCTCGTTTCTGGCGACTGTTCCGAAACGCTTTAAGGTCTGCATTAAAAACGGCTCGTTCGCCTGAATTTGCGAGATGCGGTTTTCCTGTGTGCGCTGTTGTTCGGCTGCCTGACGTTCGGTTTCGATTTGCGAAATTCGGTTTTTATATGAATCAACTTCGACCTTTGTCTTGCCGAGTTCTTCGCGCAGTTTGCCGAGTTCTTCGCGCAATTCTCTGACCTGATTCGAGAAATTCAGCGCGTCGCGTTCGGCAAGCTCGCGGTTGCGCGTCTCCCTTGCGAGTTCCGATCTCAAATCGTCAAGCTGCGTCTGCGCGTCTAAAACCTTTTCTTCGGCTTGCCGTACTTCCGTGTCCTGCCGTGTGCGTTCGTTGCGCTTTTCGCGGGCTTCCTTGCGGGCGGCGGCGGTGTTTTCGGCTTTCACCGCTGCGCCGATTGATTGTCTGGCTGAAATGTCAATTTGTTCTTCGGCACGTCCGGCTTTCCACGAATTTTCGGCATTTTCCAAAAGCGTTACAGCCTGCGCCAAATCTTCCGCCGCGTCGCGTTCGGCTCCGGCGTATTTCGCCAGCGCGACGGCTTGTTTCGCCTGTAAAATCGTCGAAGGAGTTTTTGAGTAATCTAATTCGGCGATTTCCGGTGTTCGGTCGTCGCGGAAAAAATCCGACGAATTACCGAAATACTGCACGGCTCTGGTCGTCGCAATCGTTCTGCCCGACTGCGCGTAAGGTGTTAGGTTTTCGAGCATAATCGCCTGCGACGGACGGCGCACGAGAAAATGCGGTTCTGCCGTTATAATCAGCGCGAAGGTTTGCAGCGGAGTCGTGACGGAAATTTTCGAATCGAATTCAAAAAATCCGCGCCGTTTGATTTCGCCGAGATTATCAATCTGACCGTCGGGCGAAACCGCCCACAAAATATACGTTGCGTAACCTGCGCCGAGTTCAAACGGACGCGGCATTTTTGAAACCGAAAGCTCGATTTCCGTTCCGTTGCGGCTCGTGCGTTTAATTTTCGCGTCGCCTTTCATTCTGGGAAAGCGCGTCGTGCCGCGAAACTGTGTTTGCACGACTTCATCGAGCGGATAAGTGATCGCAGTCGTCTGACGGGCAACGTCAACCTGTCCGAACGCGAAAATTACGGTTGAAAAAATTACTGAAAAAATGAACAAAGATATAACGATAAATTTAATTGCTCTTGAATTTTGCATATTTTTCTCCTTGGGGGAACGGCACTTTAATGAAGATGCCGTAAAATATTTTTACGTTGCAACCAGCTGTTTTGTTTAACTCGAATCCGTTTAAAAGTAAAAAGCGGGTTGGAATTTTTCGTTTCGCCGAATTAAAGTATATTTTACTTTTTGCACCCGCGATGAATGATTTTAAGCGACTTCTCAAATATCTGCGTCCGCATTGGACGACTTTTGTGCTGGCGATTGCGGCGATGATTTTCGTCGCCGTTTTTGAAACCGCCATCGGTGCGCTGCTCGTGCCGATTTTTAACCAATTCATACCGAAA
>JALYQJ010000140.1 GCA_030855875.1 Acidobacteriota bacterium | reverse complement strand
ATCGGCATTTTGTTCGTTTATTAGTTGAACGATGCGGCGTATTTTCTCCTCCGTAACGCCGTTCGAGCCGCCGTGAATATCGGAAACGGCGACTATCTTAAAGTTATCAAACGCGCTGTTCCAATTTTTTATGTGCAGGGTTTGCTCATTGACGACGAGCAGATTCGGCTCGATAAAATAGCTGTAAGCCAGACAAAGAATACTGCCGAACAGAAACAACGGGAGAATTATTTTCAACTTCGGTAAATTCTTCATCCGTAAATGCCAACCTCAGACGAAAAAAAAGACCGTCGCCTGTGACAACAAAAGGTTGTCGCATAACGACGGCAAATGGATTTTAATTTAATTTCGGGGAACTTGATAAACAAATAGAATATAGCGCAAAGTTTTTCGGGCGTAAAGCCGACAGAATGTAAACCGAAAAATTTAACCGATTTAATTTCGCCCATTGATAGTGATGACGGCGATTTCCGGCGGTACACCGAAACGAATCTGCGGTCCGGTGCAGCCGATGCCGGTTGTTACAAAGATATTTTTGCCTTCGACTTCGGCGTGACCAGCCATAAAACGCCGATCATTAACAAACGGATAGCCGCCGTAAAACGGAAAACTAATTTGCCCGCCGTGTGAATGTCCGGCAAACATTACGGAAATCTCCGACGGAGTTTTCAAAAGCGAATCGGGATTGTGCGTAATGGCGATAATATTTTTTCTTTCTGACAAAACGCCGAGCGGCTCGGTTGGAACGCGGCGTTTTTTCCACAAATCCTCGATGCCCCAAATATTAATCTTTTCATTGCTGACCGTGATTTGCTCGATTTCATTATCCAGAACATTTATTCCCGCAACTTCAAACGCCGAAGTTATCCCGGCTTCGTCATACTGCCAATCGTGATTGCCGATAACGGCATAAACGCCGTATTTCGCCTGAAAACCCTGAAGATTTTTGGCAATTAGTTCAACCGGCATTCTTAAATTCTTTCTGTCGCCGCGCCGTTCGGAAATATAATCGCCCAAAAGCACAATCAGATCGGGAGTCTGTTCGTTCGCTTTTTGCACGAGCATCCGCAGACGTTCTTCCGTTACGTTATTTGAACCGCCGTGAATGTCGGAGATTGCAACGACTTTAAAGCCGTTAAGTTTTGCGTTCCAATTCGGCACAGTCACGGCTTCATTCTTTATAATTAAACGGCTCGGTTCGATGTAATATGAATAACCGAGCAAAATCGAGCCGACTAACAGAAGCGCAGCGAAAACGAACAGAATTCTTGTTAACAGCTTTTTCATTTTAAAATCAAATTCGTGCAGATTTACTATTTATCGTTTTGTTTCGGAAAATATTCGCGCCATCTTTTATCAACCAGTTGTTTTACGTCTTCGCGTACTTCGACTTCAGCCGGATACCACGGCTTCATTCGCGCGTCTATGAAAATTGGGGCTTGATAAGTGATGTGATTATGGATGACTTTCGATTCTTTGGCGTAAATGTCGGTAGAAGGATTGAATCGCGTCCAGGTCGCCCACAGAAATTTGTCGGCTGAATCGGCGTATTCGATTTTATCGTGCAAAACGACGATTTGGAATTCGTTGAAATTGTTTGACTTGGCGATTCTTTCCGGCAGAGTTCGATCCTTCTCGTATTCCGTGCCTTCTAAAACCAGACAGCCGCCGCAAAAAACCTTCGCCGCTTTGATTCCGATTGGCAATGAGCCGACAAAGTCGCGTTTCAATTCCCTTTTCGCTTCGCCCACGCCGACGAGCATCGCCTTCGAGCCGTGATTTATTTTGCCGGAAGCGTAATCGAGCGTGTCGAAGGATGTTCGGTCAAAAATAAAAAAATCACTTTCCCAGTTGACGCGGGCGAGAATGTATTCAAACAAGGTTTTGAAATCGCGCAAATCCTGCGGTTTATCTGTCAAAAGCAAAAATTTCGTGAGCGAAAGCTGTCCTTCGCCAAGAATTCTGAAACCTGCGCTCAAGGCTTCGCGCGAATATCGTTCTTTAACGACCGCCGCCGCGAGCGAATGAAATCCGGTTTCGCCGTAACTCCATAAATCTTTAACGGCAGGCATCACCAGCGGAAATAATGGCGAAAGAAGTTCCTGTAAATAATCGCCGATGTAAAAATCTTCCTGTCGCGGTTTGCCGACGACGGTTGCCGGATAAATCGCATCTTTGCGATGAAAAACGGCTTGCGCTTCAAACACCGGATAATCGTGTGTCAAAGAATAATAACCGTAATGATCGCCGAAAGGTCCTTCCGGTTTTCTGACGTGCGGCGCGACTTTGCCGCATATCGCAAATTCGGCTTCGGCAATCAAACGGTGATGATTCGGCAAAGGATTTTCAACTGTTTCGATTTTCCCGTCCGCCAAAACCGAAGCTAAAACGAGTTCGGGAACGTCTTCCGGCAAAGGCGCGATTGCGGCGAGAATCATCGCGGGCGAACCTCCCAAAAAGATTGAAACCGGCAGCGATTGATTCAGTTTTTCGGCTTCGTGGTAATGAAAACCGCCGCCTTTGCCGATTTGCCAGTGAATTCCAGTCGTCGTTTTATCGTAACGCTGAATGCGATACATTCCGAGATTGTGTTTTCCGCTCGTCGGACTTTCCGTGTAAACGAGCGGCAATGTAATGAAGTGTCCGCCGTCTTCGTGCCACAATTGCAAAAGCGGAAGCTCTTCCAAATTTGCGGGCTGATCGCAAACTTCTAAAACAGGTGCGCGTTTTACTTTTTTTGTTCCTAACTTTAACGCCGTGTAAGCCAGATCGCGATAATTCCAAAGTTCCTTCGGTTTCGGCGGCAGCAAGGCTTCGACCGCTTCGACCGCTTTTTTGACGAGTTCCTGCGGCTTTTTGCCGAATCCTAAATCAATTCTTTTGGCAGTTCCGAAAAGATTTGTGACGACTCGATACGACGAATTTTTGACGTTATTGAAAAGCAGAGCCTTACCCTGTTCATCAATCACGCGCCGGTGAATCTCGGCGATTTCGAGATACGAATCAACTTCCGCTTCGATTTCGATCAACTCGTCTTCTCTTCGCAAGGCTTCAATAAATGAGCGTAGATTTTTGTGCATATTATCGTTTGCTGCTTTCTATTCAAGCAAACGATTCGGCAAGATACAAGTTAATAAATATTAGTTCGTCTGCGGCAATAAAAAAGGCGGAAACGATTAAATTTCCGCCTTTACGTCAAATGTAAAAGTTACGAAGCTGTTTGAAAGAGAAGAATAGAACACGGAATTTTGCGGACTCGGCGGATTTTCGCAGATTTATTTTTATAAATTATCCGTGATAATCAGCTTGGTCCGCGCTCTATTTCGGCATTCTTTTTTGTCAATTTCCCGCTTCAACAAATTTATTCAAATCCAGTTCTGAGGCTTTGACGATTTCGATTTTCATACTCGGAAAACGCTTTGCCAGATCGTCTTTAAATTTCGCGTAATCACCGACAATTATTATGTCGCCGCCAAAAAGATTGGTTTTGGCGAAATCGCGGATTTGCGAATCCTTAACGGTTTCGACGCTTTTCATATAAGAATTCAGTTCGCTCGTCGGCAAATCGAAACTATACAAATCGGCGACCGCCGCCGCCAAACCCTGCGTCGTTTCCAGATTTCGCCCGAAGCTGCCGGTTAAAACCGACTTTCGCGGTGATAACTCAGAATCCGCAATCGAACCTTCGGTCAGTCTTTTGATTTCGGCTAAAACTAATTCCGCGACGTGCGCCGCCGATTCGTTTTTCGTTTGTGTCCGCGTTCCGAAATTACTTTTATCTGAACGCCACGCGAAACTGCTTCCCGCTCCGTAGCTCAAACCTTGCTTGATGCGAATTTCCTGATTCAAACGCGATGAATATCCGCCGCCGAGCAGTGAATTTAATACACTCGAAGGATAATATGATTTGCCGCCGCGACCGTTTGAAACGACGTTTTTTCCGTAATTAACCGAGGCTTGCCCTGCATTCGGTAAATCTACCACTAAAATTCTTCGGACAAGGTTGGAGGAATTCGCCGAATTCAAATTTCCGTTTTTTCTATCGGAATCGTTTGTTTTCGCGGCGGATTGATTACTCCAAATGCCGAAATATTTTTTTGCCAGAGCTGCCGCTTTCGCATCGGTTATTTCGCCGGTAAAAATCAAAACGGCTTTTGTCGGCTGGTAATTCATTTTATAAAAAGTCGTAATATTTTCGCCCGTAATGTTTTTCAAAGTTTCCGGCGTTCCGCCCGCCGGATGCTCGTCAAAACTATACTTTGCCGCGACATAGTTTGCTAAAAAGCCCGGTTGTTTGAGATTGTAAGTCAAACCGTCGAGCGTCTGGCTTTTCAGTAAATCAATTTCTTCCTGCTTAAACATCGGATTCAAAGCAACATCCGACATAATTGCCAACGCCTGTTCGAGTTTGTCGGACATTATGTTGATTGAAATAATCGAATTGTTCCAGCCAGCGCCGGTATTGATCGCACCGCCGAGAAATTCGATTTGTTCGGCGATTTCGGTTGCCGTGCGCGTTTTTGTTCCCTTTGTCAAAAGCGATGCCGTCATATCGGCTAAACCGGCTTTGTCAGCGGATTCTGCCGCCGCGCCGCTTTTTATCAGCAATTGAACCGTAACAATCGGAACGCTTTTGCGTTCGATGACCGCAACCGTCAAACCGTTCGGCAATTTCCTTTCTTTCACGGCGGGAATATTTACCGATTTCGGCGCGGACGGCGCGGGCGGCTGCTCCTGCGCGAAAATCGAAAAGGTAAGTGTAAGTAAAATAGCCGCAAAACCGCACAGTTGAAATATGCCGAAAAGTTTAAATGATTTTTTCTTTTGCTTCTTTGCGTCTTTGCATCTTTGGGTTAAAAATTTCTTGTTTCTCATTTCTGTTCTCCTTCGGCATTCTGGTAGTAAATCACGACGCGGTTTTTGCCGGTAAAGTATTTTTTCATCACGCGCTGCACGTCTGACGCAGTGACGGCTTGTAGTTTTTGAATGTCGGAATTCACCGCTTTCGGGTCGCCCTGATAAGCGACGGCGCGTTCAATCGCAATCGCTTTGCCGTCGTTTGTTTCAAGCTGTTTCAGCTTTTGCATTATCAATTGATTTTTCGCTTTTTCGAGTTCTTTGGCGGAAACCGGCGCGTCCTGAATTTTCTTTAATTCGGCAAACAGCGATTTTTCCAACTCTTCCGGCGTTTTTCCTTCCGACGCTATTGCCAGAAAAGTAAGCAAACCTTTGTCAACGCGAATATCGGCGCTGAACGACGCTTCCTGCGCTAATTTCTGCCGGTAAACCAATTCCTGATAAAGTCTGGAGCTTTCGCCGCCTGACAAAATTGTTTCGGCTATTCGCAGCGCGGCAATATCATCGCTTTTTGAATTCGGCGCGAGATATGTGATGGCAACGGCGGGAAACGGCACATTCGGCGCGGTTTTCATAAACCGTTTTTCTTCGGTTCTTTCCGGTTCGACGGCGGTGACGCGCGGGATTTTATTGTCCGGCGGTTTGACGCTTCCGAAATATTTATCAACCCAACCATCGAATTGTGCTTGCTGAAAATCGCCGACGACGATTAAATGCGCGTTGTCGGGACGATAAAAGGTTTTGTAAAATTCGTTCGCGTCTTTGGTCGTCGCCGCGCCCAACTCGTCGAGATTGCCGATAACGCCGCGTTTATAAGGATGATTCTGATACGAAAGACTGTTGATAAATTCGTAAAGTCTGCCGTAAGGCTGCGCGAGAACGCCTTGCCGAAATTCTTCCTGAACGACAAGCCTTTCGGAAGCGAAATTTGCTTCGTCAACATTCAAATTTTGCATTCGTTCGGCTTCCGCCCACAACAATGTTTCGAGATGATTCGACGGCACGACTTCATAATAATTCGTCCAATCTTCCGCCGTCGAAGCGTTGTTAAAACCGCCGACATCTTCAGTGAGACGATCCATTTTCTCGTTCGGCATATTTTTCGTGGATTTAAACATCATATGTTCAAACATATGGGCAAATCCCGAACGCCCTTCCGGGTCGTTTTTCCCGCCGACATCATACCAAAGGTGAATCGCCACGGTCGGACTGGAATTATCCTGCAACGAAACGACTTTTAAGCCGTTCGCTAAAGTCCTTTCCTTGATATTCAAAGGAGCCGGTTTAACTTGTCCGAAACTTACCGGAACGAACAAAGCAAACATCAGCATTAATAAAATAACGGATTTCTTTCGCATATTTGATTCCTTATTTAGAGCTTTACTTTTGTTATTACGCCGGAAAACGTAATTTGGTTTTTAGATGCAGAATTCAAGATTTAGGATTCAAAAATTAGATTTGAGTTATAAGTCGAATTTAGAGTTTTAAACAATCAAATCAAAAAATTTGTAAATATCAAAGATTATAGGCTTTGTGTCAAAAGTCCGATTTTCAACCTAATTATGGGCTTTGTGTCAAAAGTCCGATTTTCAACCTAATTATGAGACAAGATTAAGCAGTTATGAGAAAAGTAGAAAATTGGGATTGAAAACTT
>JALYQJ010000097.1 GCA_030855875.1 Acidobacteriota bacterium | reverse complement strand
GTCGGCAGCGTTACCTGCGGCGGTAGAACGCCCGGCACATATGAAGTGACCGTATTGTTGGAAATCGTAAATCCGGGTGTGCCGTAGACATAGTGCAAATTGTGACGAATGCCGATTCTGAATGACGAAACATTATTGTTGCCGATAACCGACGCCGGATGCGTCGTGGTATTGCCGCTGTAGTTCTCGATGACGATACCGACGCGAACCCGCGTTACGACATTGTTCAATACGCTCAACCACGCATCGTCGGAAATTCTGATGCCTTGACCGAAATTGCCGAGGACGTTGTCAACCTTATTAGCTGAAATCAGACTGTTGTCATTTTTGGCGCCGCCTTGACTGTTTGAATTTATCCAAACGGCGATTTCACCAATATTCTTGACGATGTTGTTTGTGATGACGGCATCGGGATTGGCTGTTTCAGTACCGTAAATTCCGAATTCGGCATCAACATCTGCGCCATTGAAGGCAACACCCGAAGTCAGCGTTGTGTTATCGCCGTCAACGGTGAATCCTTTGAAGGTAATCCCATCAGCCACGAATGTCACAACTGTCGGTCCGCCAAATGCGGGATTTAATGGATCGCTCGATGTCGGAACGATAATCGCCTCCGCGCCGCGCACTCCCGTATTCGGGTCAACATTGGAATTCGGTCCGAGAATCGTTAATTGCTTATTAACTGTAATGTTTTCCGCATAAGTTCCCGGACAGACTCTGATCGTATCGCCCGCCGTCGCGGAATTTATCGCGGCTTGAATACTCGTCGCGGCGATGTCGTTGGAATTGCAGTCGGCTGCGCTTCCCATTCCGTCGTCGTCAACTACCAGCGGCGACGAAGAACTTAATGACAAATTATCGAATAAAAATCCGTTGCCTTGATTTGCCGGAGCCGCCGTTCCCGCCGTGCGGAATAAAAGCGAATCAACCGTGCGCGTCGGATTTCCTTCACAAAAGCGGAAATAGTCTTCCCAACTCGTGCCGGTATGTTTGAGAACGCCGTCAATATACACTTTGACGACATCGTTACGCTGTCCGTCAAAGAAATCCATAGTCAATTTAATGGTATACGGCAAACTTCTGTCGAGCGTGGCGATGTCCGTCGTAATAAAGTTGTCACTTCCATCACAGCCATCATTTGTCGCAGCGGTTATAGTTGTGCCAAATGGGGCGAAATCTTGATAATCAACGAACAATACGTGAATGCCGTCGGCTTGATCTTCAAACCTCAAAAGTCCCATCCGCGCACCATCCCCGCGATCCGGGGAAATTGAAGTCGTTAATCCTGTCTGCTGTGCGCCCGGAACTGCGGAAGCAAAACTAAATTCCGCTTCAAAACTCTTTTTACGGGTTCCGCCCGACATTGCGCCGTTTTGGGCAGAAGTTTCACCGGCTTCGTTCGGCAAGGACTTGGAAAATGTTTGGTCGCCGAAACTTCCCGACGTGACGGCATTGGAGATACGCAGACTTTGCGCTCCGAATGAAGCCGGCGGCGGTGTCGTCAGAGTCGAATTGGCAACGACTTTATGGTCAAAGCCGCCGGGACTAACGCTTCCGGTGCTGCTCCAACCGTCCTGACCGTTGATAGTTCCCGGCACGTATGGCGGATTCTCAAAATCAATAAAAAAGCCGGTTGCCAATGACGGAGCAAATAAGTTTTCAATTCCGATGCCCTTTGTTTTGTTGATTGACAATGGTCTGGGGATTGATGTTTCGACCGACGATAATCGCTTTTCATTTTGTCTGGAAATTTGCGCCGGAGCGGTAACGCTCAGAACGGCGGGTATTATTAACAGACTCAAGAAAATAAAAAGCCGTCGCTGTATCGTGCGACGGAAAAGACTGGCAAAAGTCGTTTGTGAAAAAAGCGATTGTGATTTGAAAATTGTAGGTAACATAACTGGAAAACTCCTTCTCTGAATAGAATGTAAATGTAACTGGAAAATCTCCGATTTCGTCTGAAAAATGAGAGATTCAAAAAAATGGCTCTTTATTTTGACGGGGCAAAAGCATACAATCCGTGTGCTTTCGACCGCAATTTTTAGCCGCAGTTTGTAAAAGTATGTATGCGGTTAGTTTCCAAAGACTTGCGGAGACGAAAAAATGTTTTTCGCTTTTACTAACCGACCGCTAAGGTCAAGTGGGTGATTAACCCTAGATTACTGACAAAAAGTAACGATTCTTTAAATTAAAATCTAAAGAACTAAAATTTCCTTTCAAAACCGAAATCCGGGACGGTTTCGGGCATTAATTTTTGATTGATATTATTTTCGAGATTTGATATTCTTGCGGTTAGTTGAAAATACGAACAATTAAAGTTCGACCATAAAAAGCAAGACGCGTAGATGAGATTTGCGGAAATTCCAAACATAGTGAGTTACCTTAAAAAGGTCAATGCTCGATTTTTTAAAGTTAAACAAACCTTTATTCAGGTAAAGTTTAAAACTATAAATAAAGCTGAAATCACGTTAAATAATTAAGGGGATTAATTAACGTAAATTATAATGAGCCTGATACTGCTGAAGCCGGGCTTTAAATTTTTACTGCGAAAACAAAAATCCTTCAATAAAGGCAATGCTACTTCATAACGAATATGCTGTCAAGACATTTACAAATCTGGTAGTGGGTCAGTTTGCAAATGAAAGTATTTAAAATTGTGCAACGAAAAAGACAGATTAACTCGCCTCTGATTTTTATTTTAATGTTTTTACCGAAAGACAATTCAAGCCGGATATGATTCGGATTGAAATAAAGTCAAGTGAAATGTTCCAGCTTGTTTTTTCTATTAGTTAGAAGCCGTCAGCGTAATTGCTTGCGGCTTTGAGGATTTTAGCTTGATTTTGCAGAGCCATTGCGAGTAGTATCATTGTAGTTCAACGCGCTCCCTGACTAATCTTCCACGCTCTCGACACCGATTCGTTTAAGGTTTCTCTATTGTCGGGCGCATTGTCTTTTCAGCATTTCCAAACAATATAATTTAGGAGAAGATTGGTTTATGTCCGATTTCACGAATACGTTTCGCGTGTTTTTTCCATCATCGTTTCGCGCGTCCGGTTTGGTTGCCGCACTCGCGTTTTTTGTTTGCCTGACCGCCGCGCCGAGCGCGCTGGCGTTGAATTATACGGTGACGACCGTTGCCGACAGCGGCGCGGGCAGTTTGCGCCAGGCGGTTTTGGACGCGAACGGGACAGCCGCCGACGATGTGATTGATTTCAACATTCCGGCGGTAAGCTGTCCGGGAGGCGTTTGCACGATAACACTGGCAAGCGATATTTCGATTACCGACAACGGCTCGCTGACCATCAACGGGACGGGCGCGAGAAGTTTGATTATTGACGGCGGCGCGGGAACGAACCGCATCTTTTACTCGAACGCGGCGACTTTTAATCTATCGGGCGTCACTTTGACGGGCGGCAACGGCACCGGCAGTGCGCTTGTTTTCAACGGCAACGGCGGCGCGATTTTTGTCAACCGCGGCACGACGACAATCAGCGGCGTTTATGTCAACGCCAATACCGCAGCACTTGATGGCGGCGGCATTCACTTTTCAAGCGGCACAAACCACCGCGTCGAAAATTCCACTTTTTCCGGCAACACCGTAAATAAAAATGGCGGCGGCATCTCTGTCGATAGTGCGAGTTTAACCGTCGTCAATACGACGCTGACCGGCAACTCGGCAAACAGCAGTGCCGGCGGCGGCATTGTCGTCACCGGCAGCGGGACTTTAACGCTGCGCGGCAACACCATCACCGCCAATACCGCCTTTTTAGGCGGCGGCATTTATCAGGACAGCGGTACGCTCGATTTCGGCAATACCATTATTGCCGGTAACACGGGGAAAGCCTTTCCTGAAATTTTCTTGAACAGCGGCACGGCAACGTCGCGTGGCTTCAACCTTGTCGGAGATTCGGCGAACGATTCGACCGAAACCAACACCGCGATAATTTATCAATCAACCGACATTCTCGACACGCCGCCGCTGCTCGGCGCACTGACAATCGACAACGGCGGGACAACGCCGACGCACGCTTTGATGACAGGCAGTCCGGCGATTGACAAAGGTATTTCCTTCGGCTTAACCACCGACCAGCGCGGATTGACTCGTCCGGTTGATAATACAAGCATCACCAACGCGACGGGCGGCGACGGTGCGGACATCGGCGCGTTTGAAGTTCAGCTTGCACCGACCGCCGCGACAGTCTCAGTCAGCGGGCGCGTGACGACGGCGAGCGGGCGCGGCATCTCAAACGTGCGTCTGACTTTGACCGATTCAAACGGAGAAGTTAGAACAACAAAGACAACTTCATTCGGTTATTATCGTTTCGCTGATGTCCGGGCGGGCGAAACCTATTTTCTATCGGCAATCGGAAAGCGTTTCTCATTCAGTCAACCGACGCAAGTGCTGAACATCAATGAAGAAACCGATGCGATTAATTTCATTGCCGATTCAAAATAGAGCATAAGAGTTTTTTGATCGGGATT
>JALYQJ010000081.1 GCA_030855875.1 Acidobacteriota bacterium | reverse complement strand
AATAACCGCGCCGTAAGCGTAAACTTCGGTAAAATGCGGATCGAGCGTCGTCGCCGTGTCCAAATAAGGATAAAGCAGACGCGGATTGAGCGCGGTCAAATCTTCGAGATTGAGATTCTCCTTACTGTTATAAATTTTATTTCCGATATACTGCAAGGATTTCATCCAATACCAATCGGCAATCAAACCCTCAAAACCGAGCGCGTAACCTTTTAATTTGGCAGTTTGCACGACCATATCCGCGTCTTCGATTCCTTCGGGCATCGACGGACGATTTTTTTCCAGAAAATTACTCAAAACAAAAGTCAATCCGAAACCGATGACGATGGTGATGATGTAAATTAATGTTTTGGGCGGGTTTTTCATAGCGGATAAATTTTTCGAGTCTTTGGCGGTAAAAATTTACTTGAAGTTCCTGCGGCTGAAAATCATCACGGCGGCGGTGAGCAAAATCGAAATATAGATGACGGCATAAGCGAGCGCACCGCCGAGCGTCGCGGTGGACGGAAAACCATTGTTGGCAGCGTTTGTGATAAAGCTGAAAAACGATAGATTCGGCAGGAAATAATAAAGAAACTCGAAAAACGCTTTGGCGGCGGACGAATCGAGATTTTGAGCGAAATCGCGGAGCGACGCGCTAAAATGTCCGATGATAAAAATGAAAAACGTCAAAAGAGCCGAAAGCGCGGGCGATGAAAACGATGAAAACAAAGTGGCGATTGCCGTCAAGATGGCGAGTTCGAGATAAATTAGATAAATTGCACCCCAGATCGAAGCTGCAAGTTGTGCGTCGCCGACATATAAAAGCGCGAGCGAAACGCCGCCGCCCATTACCAGCACATTGACGAGCAGCGTCAGACATAAACCGAGATATTTGCCGACGATAAATTCGCCGCGCCGCACGGGTTTGGAAAATATCGCGTAAACCGTGCGCTTTTCGATTTCTTTGGAAACCAGCGCGACACCGACAAAAATGGCGATAAACGCACCGAATAAAAGCATCGCGCTCAAACCGAAATTAACGATTGTTCTGGCTTCTTTGCCGCCGGTCAGCTCGCCGAGAAAAATCGCCGCGCCGGTTATCAGCAAAACGAACAAAACCAGATTATAAAGAATCCGGTCGCGCACCGATTCGCGGAAAGTGTTGCGGGCGATTGTGAATATAGTTTGAATTCCTGATTTCATTTTTGAATGATTTTTAAAAGGAGAATTTTTTAACGCAAAGGCTCAAAGACGCGGAGACGCAAAGGGAAGAATTTTTATTCAACGTTAGGATTTCATTTTACGTTTCATTTTATTCTGTTTTTACTTTGGTGCCTCCGCATCTTTGTATTAAAAAATCGTATCTGAATCTAAGCGGCATTTTTTAATTTTTCGGCTAGAGCGGAAAGGAATTTGGGATTTTCGAGCATTTTTAAGGTTACGACATCAGTTTGCACCGATTGTCCGCGTTTCATTGCGGCGCGAAGCTCGTTATTGATATGAGTTTGATACGTGGCGGAATCGGGCTGCGCTGCCAGTTCGTTGAAAAAGTCTAAAACATCCGCATCGAGATAAAGCGAAACTTTGATTTTTTGGTCGCTTCTTTTGGTGACGAATTTTGAACGTCGGAATTCGTGAACGCCGACTTGCGGAAGTTCATCTTCGGAAACGTGCGGCTGTTCGCGCATTTCCTCAATGTCCTGTTCGGTATATTCGACGCGCATCGTTTTAGAGGTCGAGTTCTTTTCTTGCTTTTTCATAACTTTCTTTGTCTTTACCGACTGCTTTTCGGGCTGAAATAATCCTGAAAATTTCTTCGCCGTTTTCTCCGGTTATGACTGCAAACGTGACGCGCAAAAGTTTTTCTTCAGCCAGACCGATGATTGTAAATCGTTGTTCTGCTTCGTTTGAATGAAATTCGTCGTATTCGTCAATCGCCCAAACATCGTTAAAAACTTTCGTCGCAAAATCGAAGCTGATTCCTTCGTGATTTTTGATGTTGTCTTTTTCTTTTTTCTCATTCCAATCAAAATTCACATTTTTATTATACGTATTTTGAATAATTTTCAGAAGGATTTTTAACGCAAAGCCGCAAAACTGCGAAGGAAGGAATTTATTTGCGCGTCGTAATAATTCTCATACTTGCGCTTTTGAATTATCGCCGATTGCGCTAACAAAAACAAGATAATTTGAATGACTTTCCATTATTTGGTAAGATTAAGTCAATAAAGATAAAGTGAAATGAACATTATCGGCAGAGAAATATTACAAAAATATTGGGAAGAAAAGAGAGAAACGGAAAACTCTTTGAAAACTTGGATTCAGGTAATCGAGCAAAATGATTGGAAACACATTTTTGACCTGAAACAAACTTTTCGCTTTGCCGATGCGGTCGGAACCTGCACGGCGTTTAATATAAAAGGTAATCATTACCGTTTGATTACTAAAATCAATTTTCAAACTCAAACCGTTCGTGTGCTGTATGTTTTGACACACGCTCAGTATGACGAAAGAGGCTGGAAAAGAAACGACTGCGATTGTCGTGAATAACAGTCGCCTTTTGAAAAGTAAAAATATGAGCAATACAATAAATTTACGAAAATACGCGAATCTGCTGGTTGAAACTTTGCCGGTTGCGATTGAAAACGAGGAAGAGTGCCAAAAATCTTTAGCTGTGATTGACCGCTTGATGAAAAAAGGCGAGGCGAATCTTTCGCCGGAGGAAACGAAAATTCTCGGATTGATGACAATTTTGGCAGCGGATTATGAAAAAAGAACTTTTAAGATACAGCCGCTTGCGCCGCATCTTGTCTTGCAGTCACTTTTGGAAGACAACAATTTGCGGCAAAAAGACCTTATACCGATTTTCAAAACCGAAGCGGCAATTTCGGAAATCTTAAACGGAAAACGTCCTATCAGCAAAAATAAAGCCGGAGAATTAGGCGAATTTTTCCACGTTTCCGAAAAACTTTTTTTTTAACTTTTTTGCAAAAAATCATTTTAGGCTGATTTTTAACGCAAAGGCGCAGAGCCGCAAAGGAAGAGAAGACTTTTAATTAATTATTTTGTTTCCATTTAATTTACTCACGTTACGCGATTTTTGTTTTGTCTCCGAAGGAGACTGACATTATAGCGTAGGGAAAGCGAATATAATGAGCGCATCCCTACGTTTATTATGAATGAATAGCCGTCGCCGAAGGTGACGAACATTTAAGCCGAATTTGTTCGACACTTTCAGCGTCGGAACTTATTTTTCAAATTCCGTAGGGTTTCACTCGCGCTGCTCGTTTCACCCTACGCTATAATGTTTGTCGCCGTTGGCGACGAAAAACCCAATTTTTTATTGCCTGCGTAACGTGAGTAACTCAGATATTTTAAAGAGATAAAAACAAACACTGATTGGTCATCATCATTTCTTATCTCGTGTTCATCTGTGTCAATCTGTGGCTAAATATAAAACTATTCTGTCCGACTACTTACATTAATGACCACGAACCCGCGCACATTCACGTTTTTTATCAAAGCAGCGAGGCTTGCCGCTCGCGTGTTCAATTGCTTCGTTAAGCGATTCTTTTAAGTCTGCAAATAATTTCCTATCCATATGTCATTAAGTTTTAGACGTTTCGCCAAACGCTTTGTATCGCATCGCGCATCACGACGAGGAGTTCCTGCCACTCGGCTTCGGAATATTGGTTAAATGCCTGCATAATTCTGGCGTGAATTTTTTGCTCATTCGGTTGGCGCAAGCGAACAATCAAAATACCGTAATGCGGCTCTGCGCGATGTCCGGCAAAGCCTTTGTCGGTAGTTATCAACAGACGATTTTCACGCTGCACCTTCTTCCAAAGCAATTCATCCGTTAAACCCTGCTCGGTTGTGCCGCGAATATCCAAAACGTCGTGTCCTAAATTTCTTAACCCGACAACCGTAACAAGCGGGATATTTTCGTCTACACAAATTTTCATAAGACGGCGACGACTTCCTCAAGCGGACTAATTTGTTCCTCTGCCAGCCAAGCGGCATATTCCAGACAGGCGCGAATATCTTCGTCGGTAATGTTTGGATAGGCTCGAAGCAAACTGTCGAAAGTATCGCCGTTCGCCAGCATCCCGACAATCTGATGCGCCGGAATTCGTGTGCCTTTGATGCAAGCCTGTCCGTGACAAATCTGCGGATTAATAGAAATTCGGTTGAAAAGCATAATTTAATCTCCTGTGTGCAGTCCAATAATAACAGTTTCTGCAACACGCAATCAAAAGTCGCAATCTGTAATCGAGCAGAATTGCCGGAGCAGATTTAGATTATTCCGCGCCAATTCAAAACAACTAAAAACTAAAAGTGAAAAGTGAAAAATGATAATAAACAATAAAAATTGATGTTTTGTTAACAGTTATGCGGATTTCACTTGCTCCAATGCGTTTCGCGGACATTGCGAACCCAAGCCGAACTATCCTGCATATCTTCGCGGTCGCTCCACATTCCGATAAACGCTTCGGTTTCTAAATCGGAAATAGGAGCGGCGGTTTTCGGCGGCGAGCCTTTGTAACGCTCTCGCAGAAAAGAGATGAAATCTTCAATCTGACGCTGCGCTTCGAGCGGTAAAGAATTAATTTCGCGCAAAATTTCTTCGTTTGTCATTGATACGCCTCCGCTTTTATTTTCGCGTATCCTTAAAATATGTCAACTTAAAGTTTGAACTGCTCGATTAATTTAATGACTGATTTTACTGAAATCAAAGGTTGTTTTTTCTTGAGGAAAGAGTATTTCGCGCTCGGTCAGAATAGCGTAAAGAGCGGAATTTGGATTTAATTTGTCTAAATTCAAAAGCTCGTTGTTTC
>JALYQJ010000054.1 GCA_030855875.1 Acidobacteriota bacterium | reverse complement strand
TCGCCAGATGGCACTATTGTGACCGTATCGCCATAGAGAAATAATGAACGCGCCGTCTTCGTTTAACGCCGCCGAATAACGCCGCAGCAAAGCTGCCGGGTCTTTGAAATAACAGATCGAGCCGGTCGAAAGAATAAAATCGAATTTTTCGGTCGGCATCCATTCTTTAACGTCCGCGATTTGAAAATCAAAGTTTTTTAATCCGCGCTCGGTTGACTGCCGGACAGCTTCCGCCGATACGTCCAAACCTAAATAGCTTTTTAATGGATAACCGCTCAACAACTCGGCTAAATTTCCGTGACCGCAGCCAATGTCGAGCAGACGCGGTTCGGTATTCAAGGTTTTGGCGAGGTGTTGAACGTAGCCGACCGTCACCATATAATTTGCCAGTTCGTCGGACGAATCCAGAAATTTCCAAAATCCGTCTTTAAACTGCTGTTCCAGAAGTTCCGCAGCGACCGGCAAGCCATAGCCTTTCGGAGCATCAAACAATTTGTAGCGCAACTTTTGGGGCAGTTGCATAATTGAATCTAACAGCATATTTATTTACCTTCGTTTTAGGCTCAACCAAAGATTTTTTGGCTCGATACCCAACCAGTTTTCTTTTGCCGGTCCGCCGCATATTTCTTCGCGTTCAACTGCTAATGTTTCTCGCAAATTTCCATCTTCAATTTCGCTAATAATCTTCGTTCGGTCATAATCTTTTTCTTGAGCCTCACATCTTCCGAATATATTAGTCATCATTCAGCGCGTCGTGAAACAGCCAAAATTTTAGCCGGACATTGCTTCCTTCGACCGCCAGAGCCGCAGCGTGTCCGGGAATTGGCGGAAGATTTTGAAACGACCAATGCGTTTGCCGGGTTTCACAATCATTTTTGATCACCTCCGCTGCCGGAGACTCTGAAAATGATGATGTTTCAATTTGATTCGGCGACACCATCAAACCTTCTCCGCAGGCTTTGAGATAAGATTCTTTGCGCGTCCAGCAGTCGAAAAAAAATCTCGTCTGCGCGTTGACTGGAAGCGCTTGCAATCGTTTAATCTCCAGCGGTGTCAGGCATCGGGCAATCGTTCCCTTATCCAGTGAAAACGGCTGCAGCCTTTCAAGGTCAACTCCGATTTCCCGCCCGCCCGTGACGGCGTAGAGAGCCAGACCTTCGGAATGAGACAGATTAAATCTGATTTTGTCGCCTGATGCCCCGCAAATTGATGGTTTCCCGTGCATATTGTATTCAAAACTGATTTGATCGGGGTTTATTTCCAGATACTTCCCCAGAATAATTCTCAAAAATCCGCGCGCGGCGATATACTGTTTTTTCTGCCGCTGAAACCGAAATCGTTCGGCTCTGGCTCGTTCGTCGGCAGAAAGAACTTCTTCCAATCCGGCGGCATTTTCTTCGTCGAGCCGCGCCAGCCAAACCTGCGCTTCGCCGCTTCCGACCACCGGAACTGCGGGCGGAGAACACCACGAAAAACGGGTTGACGGCAGACTAATAAATTGCCGACGGCTCGTGATTAATTTGCGGTTCATAATGAGCATCAAATTCCAGAGGTAGCGCGAGAAACGAGTTCGGACTGGTTTGACGCCCGTTGTTTTTTTCACCTACCAGAGCTTTATCAATAGAAACTTTTAACTTTTCAGCCAGAACCCGAACGTGCGGGTCTTTGACAATATCCAGATGATTGCCGGGAATATAAATAGTTTCGACACCGCCCGCGGCGAGATAATTCCAGCCGGCTTCCACGTCGTAAGTCCCGCGCAAATCTTCGTTCGCCCAAAAAAGCGTCACTCCGCCGGAATAAATTTTCGGAACAAAATTCATCACCGCCATAAAATTGAATTCCTCGACGCTTTGCAGCATTTTCGGAAGCGGACGATTTATCGAAAGATGGAATTTGTAAGCCGCCTTCCATAGTTTGTTTTTGATTTTGCCCGGCACATATCTGAATTTTCCGCGAAAGTAGTCCACTTTTTGATTAACGGTCAGTTTTTGAAGATTAACGAAATGACCGTAGACACGCTTGAAAAAATGTTCGGCTTTGGAAAGACGAGATTTGGAATTCGGCAGCAGTTTGTGATAACCCATCGGGTCTGTATCCAAAAGCGCGAGCAAAGCCACTTCTTGATTTTCCGCGCGAAGTTGGCAAGCCATTTCAAAAGCCACCGTTCCGCCCAACGAACGCCCGCCGATCATATACGGACCTTCCGCCTGCACCGTGCGAATTTCTTTGATGTAATGCGCCGCCATTTCTTCAATCGTCAGATGCGGAGTCTGGCTTTCGTCGAGACCTAACGACTGCAAACCGTAAAAAGGCTGGTCGCTGCCGAGATAGCTCGCCAGAGTGTGATATTCGAGGACGTTTCCGCCCAATGCGTGAATACAGAAAAAAGGACGTTTAGTTCCTTTCGGCTGCACCCTGACGAGCGACGACCACGCGGGTTTCCAGCCTTTTTGCCTGAGTAAATCGGCAAGCTGCTCGATAGTCGGCGATTCAAAAAGAGTCGCCAGCGGCAGATTCTTTCCGAAAATCTTTTCGATTTGAGAAAAGAGCCGGACGGCTAACAGCGAATGTCCGCCGAGATCAAAAAAGTTATCACGAATCCCGACCGGCTGAACTCCGAGCAATTGTTCCCAAATTTTAACCAGACGCAGTTCCAACTCGTCTGCCGGCGCGACCGTTTCATTTTCCGTTACCGAAGGCTTTTCATCCGAATTGAGAAGTGCCTGACGGTCAACTTTGCCGTTTGGTGTCAGCGGCAATGATTCGAGCAGTATAAAGTTTGAAGGAATCAGATATTTCGGCAGACTGTTTTGCAAATATTGTCGTAATTGATTGCCGGTTAAAATTTCGTCGTTAATCATCGGAACGGGAAACGGCGCGACGAATTTTCCCTGCGCCGGAGATTTAACATTTTCTGCGGCGCGAATCGCATAGACATTGTAAAGACCGGAACCTTTGATATATGAATCTTCTTCCGCAACCACCGTGAATCCGTTTTCTTCGAGTAAATTAACGAGCCTTTTCAACTGCCCGTCAATGTCGTGCGCTTCGATCACCATCTGCCTGATTTTTTCCCAATCGCCTTTCTCGATGCCTCTTAAAACATCGAACTCGCTTTTTTCTGCGTCAATTTTGAGCAAATCAATTTGTTCGATTTTATTTTCTCGGATGACTTGCGACAAAGTTTTCAAAGGACAAGTGATTTTTTCACCGCGCACGCGGTCTTCGACGAGACGGTCAAAGTATTGTTCCGACAGTTCCGAGCCGTTTTCCGCCTGTTGATTGCCGATGATTGACCTTAAAACCTCGCGCTCTTCCTGTTCGTCGCCGTAGCGACCGGATTGCGTCGAGGAATTCGGATAATAAGTAAAGACGACTTCTTTCGATTCTTCGGCGAGTCCGCATCTGAAAAGTTCGGTGTTGTTGCCGTAAA